>JANNDF010000241.1:0-7256 GCA_031387445.1 Planctomycetia bacterium | reverse complement strand
CCGCCCGGTTTGCCGCGACACGGAGGGGAGCGAGAGGGCGGGAAGCGGTTCGTCCTGTTACGGCTCGACGCTCATGGCGACGCCAACGCCCTTCTTCTCCAGTTGCATGTTCAGGCCGAGGCCGCGGATCTCGTGGGTGAGCACGTCGAAGCTGGCCGGGGTGCCGGCTTCCAGCGTGTTCTCCCCCTTCACCATGCTCTCGTAGATCTTGGTGCGGCCTTCCACGTCGTCCGACTTCACGGTCAGCAGCTCCTGCAGGATGTACGCGGCCCCGTAGGCCTCCAGCGCCCACACCTCCATCTCGCCGAACCGCTGGCCGCCGAACCGCGCCTTGCCGCCCAGCGGCTGCTGGGTGATGAGCGAGTACGGCCCGGTGGCACGGGCGTGCACCTTGTCGTCCACCAGGTGGTGCAGCTTGAGCATGTACATGTAGCCGACCGTGACCGGTTGCTCGAACTTGTCCCCGGTGCGGCCGTCGTACAGGATGCTCTTGCCGCTGTCGTCGATGCCGGCCTCCTTGAACACCGCCTTGATCTCCTCCTCGCTCGCCCCGTCGAACACCGGGGTGACGGCCCGGAAGTTGAGCTTGGAGGCGGCGTACCCCAGGTGGGTCTCCAGGATCTGCCCCACGTTCATCCGGCTGGGCACGCCGAGCGGGTTCAGGATGATGTCCACCGGGGTGCCGTCCTTGAGGAACGGCATGTCCTCTTCGGGCAACACCTTGGAAATCACCCCCTTGTTCCCGTGCCGGCCGGCCATCTTGTCGCCGACCGAGATGACCCGCTTGGTGGCCACGTACACCTTCACCATCTGCTGCACGCCGGTGGGCAGTTCGTCACCCCGCTTCAGGCTGTTCAGCTTCCGCTCTTGCTCGTCGATGAAGAACTGGATCCGCTCCCAGTGGCGGGTGTAGATCTTGAGGGCGGCCTTCAGCTTGTCCGGCGTGCGGATGTCCAGGTCGTCCATGCGGAACCCGCGGGCCTGCTCGGCCACCACCTTGTCGTCCTTGTCCGACCCGAACACCGACTTGTCCTTGCCCTTCAACTCCTTCTTATCCACCACTTCCGACAGGGCGTCGATGAACTCGCGGAACTGGGTGGCGATCTTCTCCGCGTAGTCCGTCTCGATCCGCCGCTCTTCCTTGATCAGGTCCTTCCGCTCGTCTTCCGTCATGCTCGCCCGGCGGCTGAACTTGTGCGTCTGGATGACGATCCCTTCCACCCCCGACGGCACTTCCAGGCTGTCGTTCTTCACGTCCTCCCCGGCCCGGCCGAAGATGGCGTGCAGCAGTTTCTCTTCCGGGGTCAGTTCCGACCGCGACTTGGGCGACACCTTGCCGACCAGGATGTCGCCCGGCTTGACGAACGTGCCGATCCGCACGATCCCCTGGTCGTCCAGGTTGTTCAGCGCCTTCGGCGACACGTTCGGGATGTCGCGGGTGAACTCCTCCTTGCCCAGCTTCGTCTCGCGGATCTCGATGTCGAACTCCTCGATGTGGATCGAGGTGTACGTGTCGTTCTTGACCAGCCGCTCGTTGATGATGATGGCGTCTTCGAAGTTGTACCCCTCCCACGACATGAACGCGACGAGCACGTTCCGGCCGAGGGCCAACTCGCCCTGGTGGGTGGCCGCCCCGTCGGCGAGCGTCTGGTTCTTCTTCACCTTCTGCCCGAGGGCGATGATCGGCTTCTGGTTCAGGCAGGTCCGCTCGTTCAGCCCGTGGAACTTCCGCATCACGTACTCGCGGACGATCTTGTCCTTCTCCTCGATCTTGATCCGCTCGCTGTCCGCGTACACGATCGTGCCGTCTTCCTGCGCCTTCACCAGCATGCCGCTGTGCCGGGCCACCTCCCGCTCCAGCCCGGTGGCCACGATGGGCGGCTCCGTCACCAGCAGGGGCACCGCCTGCCGCTGCATGTTCGACCCCATGAGCGCGCGGTTGGCGTCGTCGTGTTCGAGGAACGGGATGAGGCCGGCGGACACGCCCACCATCTGCTTGGGCGACACGTCCAGGTAGTCGATCTCGGTCGACAGGATGCCGGTCAGTTCGCCGCTCGCGCGGCCGTTCACCCGCTCCAGCTTGATCTTGTCCTTCTCCACCTCCGTGTCGGCCGGGGCGAGCCGCAGGGTGCTCTCCTCGTCCGCCCGCAGGGGCACCGGCGCGTCGTTCGTCAGTTTGCCCTTGTTCAGCTTGCGGTACGGGGTAGTGAGGAACCCGTACTCGTCGATCTCGGCGAAGATGGCGAGCGACGAGATGAGGCCGATGTTCGTCCCTTCCGGCGTCTCGATCGGGCAGATGCGGCCGTAGTGCGAGATATGCACGTCCCGCACCTCGAACCCGGCCCGCTTGCGGTTCAGACCGCCTGGCCCGAGGGCCGACAGCCGCCGCTCGTGCGTCAGTTGGCTGAGCGGGTTCGTCTGGTCCACCACCTGACTCAGTTCGCTCCGGCCGAAGAAGTACTCGATGGCCGCGCTCACGCTCTTCGGGTTGATGAGCGTGCGCGGGGACATCTCCTCCGCGTCCTTGATGGCCATCCGCTCCTGCACGGTGCGGCGGAGCTTGAGGAACCCCTTGCGGAGTTCGTCGGCGGCCAGTTCGTCGATGGTCCGCAGGCGGCGGTTGCCCAGGTGGTCGATGTCGTCCACCACCACCCCGGCGGTGCTGCTCCGCAGTTGGAGCAGGTACTTGATGGCGTTCACGAAGTCCACCGCCCGCAGGGTCATCTCCGTTTCCGGCACGTTCTGGTCGAACTTGCGGTTGATGCGGAAGCGTCCGACCCGCCCCAGGCGGTAGCGGTTCTGGTCGTTGAATTTTTCCTTGAACAGTTCGCGGGCCTTCTCCAACTGCGGCGGGTTGCCCGGTCGCAGCCGCTGGTAAATCTTGAGCAGGGCCGTCTCGTGGCTCTCGGTGCCGTCGTCGGCGAGCGAGTGCATGATGATCGGGTCGGTCGGGAACGGCAGGACGGTGAGGTCCTTGATGTTGGCGGCGATCACCTTGTCCATGACCGCGTTGCTGAACCCTTTGCCGGCGTCCAGATACACCTCGCCCGTTTCCGGGTCGATCACGTCGTCGACGGCGATGCAGCCGAGCACGCCGTTGTCCGGGTCGCCGACCAGTTTGGCCCGCAGGGCGGTGGCGTCTTTGCCCAGCTTCACCTTCTCCACGTTCGGGTAGAACTCGGTGAGCAGGTTGGCGGTACTGCCGTGCTTCGGATCCATCGCCCGCAGCAGGGTGAGGGCGGAGAACTTGCCGGACTGGTCGATGCGGACGCCGAGGGTGTCCTTCTTGGTACAGTTGATCTCGATCCAGCTCCCCCGCTCGGGGATCACCCGGCAGGAGTGCAGGTCGCGGTCGCCCTCCCGCTCGACGACGAAGTCCACGCCGGGGCTGCGGTGCAGTTGGCTGACCACCACCCGCTCGGCCCCGTTGATGATGAACTCGCCCCCGCCGATCATGATGGGCATGTCGCCCAGATACACCTCTTCCTCCACCTGCGTGCCATCGGCCTTCTTCAGCCGCAGCCAGACGCGGAACGGGCGGCCGTAGGTGAGGCGGAGCTGGCGACACTCGTCGGGGTCGTAGCGGGGCTTGCCCAACTCGTACCGACTGTAGTCCAGGCTGACCTTCTTGTCGTAGCTCTCGATGGGGAAGATTTCTTGCAACACCCCTTCCAGCCCGCTCGGGGTGCGGCGGTCGGGCAGCACGTCCAGTTGGAGGAAGCGGGCGTAGGAGCGGGTCTGGATGTCGGTGAGGGGCGGCACCGGCGCGGCGTCGCCGAACTGCTCGAAGCGGCGCTCGTCGGTCGGGGCAATGATCCGGTTGGCGGGGATCGTCATCGGGGTCGGCTCCTGACCCGACACGAAAGAACGGATCGACACGGGGGCACGCGCCTGGGTTGCCGGGGGAAAAGTCGGCAACGGGCTTGCGGCTACCGGGCGAAAGCGTTATTGGTGTCGGGAATGAGGGATCGAACCGGCGCAGGGACGGACGCCGCAACCGCCATCGACTTCACAAGCCCCATCCGCTGGCCGCCCGAAGAGGGCCACCGTGCAGACGGGGGAAAGCCGGGAGAAGGTTCGCGGGCCGAGACATTTCGGGGAAAGCAGATCGCATATCGAAGCAGGTGGGCTGCGCGCATTGTCACCACTTGCTACGCGATTTTAGGCACTCCGGTTCGCAAAGCGGATCCGACCACAAAGCGAACGGCGTGCCCGAAAAATCGACTGGACGCAACTTATAAAAATAGTGTACCCGGAGCGGGGGGTCAATAGTCAAGACCACCCGCTCCGGGAATTCTTTTTTCTCTTGCCGAGACTGCCGAGGCGATAAACCCCGCGCATTCGCACGGGGCGACTGGACGACCGCTCCGATTACGCCGGCTTGACGGACACTTTCGCGCCGGCGTCTTCCAGCTTCTTCTTCAGGTCTTCAGCCGTCTTCTTGTCCACGTTCTCCTTGATCGGCTTCGGCGCCCCTTCGACGGTCGCCTTGGCTTCGGCCAGACCCTGGCCGGTCAACTCGCGGACCACCTTGATCACGTTGATCTTCTTGGCCGGGTCGGCGCCTTCGAGGATCACGTTGAACTCGGTCGGCTCTTCCTTCTTGACTTCGGCGCCACCGCTGCCGCCGGCCGGGGCCGCCATCACCGCACCGGCGGCCGGCTCGATCTGGTACTTCTCTTTCAGGTAGTTCTTCAGTTCCACCGCTTCGGCGATGGTCAGTTTGGCGAGTTTGTCGCCCAGTTCGGCCACGGCGCTCATGGGAGGTCCTTTCGGGTTGGGGGTTGGAATGGTGCCGGTGAAGCGGCCGGCGAGGGCGTAATAGCTGGTTCGGAAGGTACTCCGCACTCGCCGAGTGCGGGATGTTTCGACAGAACCGCACTCGGCGAGTGCGGAGTACATTTAGGCCGCGGGGGCGGCTTCCGGTTCCGGCGTCTTCTCTTCGATCGCCTTCAGAATGCTGGCCAGTTGGCTGGCCGGGCCGACCAGGGCGCCGGCGATGGCCGAGCCGGGGGCGTTGACGGCGGAGATGAGTTCGCCGATGGCCTCAAGCCGCGTCGGCACGTTCTTCATCGAGGACAGGGGCATCGGCACCCCTTCGACGATGCCCGTCCGCTCCTTCAGCTTGTCCGGGGCTTTCGGGTCCTTCTTCGAGTCCTTCATCGCCGTATCGACGGCGGTGCCGAGGCCTTTCGGGCTGTCGCTCCCCCAGCAGAGCAGCGTCGGGCCAGTCAGGGAGGGGGCATTCACCCCCATCTCGGCAAACACCTTCTTGGCGTAGCTGTTCTTCACCAGCTTGACGCGGACGTTCTTCGTGCGGAGGGCCTTGCGGAAGTTGTACTCGGTGGCCGAGTCCAGCTTCACCGGCTCCAACAGCACATAGTCTTTCACGCCCGTGAGCGCCTTCCGCAGGTCGTCCAGCTCAAGCTGCTTGATCGCTTTGCTCATCTTCGTAGTCCTCAGTCACTAGTCATCCGTCACGCGTCATCAGTTCGGCCCGGCCGGGCGGTGATGACTCATGCCTAATGACTGATCACTTAGATGGTGAGGGGAATGCCGGGGCACTGGGTGGCCGACAGCACGATGCCGTTGATGTAGTTGCCCTTCACCCCACTCGGCTTGGCCGCCCGCACGGCGTCCATCAGGGTGTTGATGTTGTCCACCAACTTCTGCTCGTCGAAGCTCATCTTGCCGACGCCGACGTGAACCTGGCCGGTCTTGTCCGCCCGGTATTCCACCTTACCCGCCTTGAACTCTTTCACTACGGCGGCGATGTCGGCCGAAGCGGGCACCACGGTGCCCGCTTTCGGGGTGGGCATCAGGCCGCGGGGGCCGAGCACCTTACCGAGCTTAGCCACCTGGGGCATCATGTCCTGGGTGGTGATGGCCACGTCGAAGTCGAGGAAGTTCTCTTTCTGAATGCGCTCGACCAGATCGGACCCGCCGGCCACGTCCGCGCCGGCGGCCTTCGCCTGGGCGATCTTGTCGCCCTGGCAGAACACGGCCACCCGCACGCTCTTGCCGATGCCGTGCGGCAGGGACACGGTGCCCCGCACCGCCTGGTCCGACTGCGCCGGGTCGATACCCAGGTTGATGTGTAGCTCGACAGTCTCGTCGAACTTGGCCCGCTTCACGCCCTTGAGGAGGGCGACGCCCGCCTTCAGGTTGACGGTGCCGGCCGCTTCGATCTTCTTCTCGATGTTGCGGAGTTGCGACTTCAGCTTCTTGCCCCGCTTCGGCGACACGCCCGGCTTCTTCTTCTTGCGCGGGGTGACGTCTTCCGCTTTGGGGGTCGGTGCCAGCGCGGGGGCCGGCTGGGGTGTCGCGGTCGGAGGTGCGTCCGCCGGCGGCACAGCGGCCGCGTCTTTCTCTTTCGCCATGAACTCGGACTCCGGTTGGCGGGGCGGGTTCCCTGGGAACCGGCTCCTCCCCCGTCGCGGTGCGAGGGGTGCGGGAGGTTGGGTGGTCTTGTTATGGAACTGCCGCGTGAGCGGGCTGGGTCGTTCACCCGGCCGGCTCACGCCGGCGGTTCCAGTGCGTCGGGTCAATCGACGACGGTGATGCCCATGCTGCGGGCGCTGCCGGCGATGATGCGGGCGGCGTGCTCCACGTCACGGGCGTTCAGGTCGGCATGTTTCTTGGCGGCGATTTCCAGCAGTTGCTTCTGACTGATGGTGAACCCCTTGTACTTGCCCGCTTTCTTGGCGTCGGCCGGGATCACGTCGCCGCCCTTCTTCTTCTCGGGCGGGATCTTGCAGGCCAACTTGATCAGCACCGCCGCCGGGGGCGACTTGATTTTGAACTCGAACGAGCGGTCCGAATACACGGTGATGATGACCGGCAGCATCAGCCCTTTCAGGTCCGGGGCGTTGGTGCGGTCGTTGAACTGCTTGACGAACTGGCCGATGTTCACCCCGTGCTGGCCGAGGGCCGGGCCGACCGGCGGGGCCGGGGTCGCCGAGCCGCCCGGGCACTGGAGCTTCACTTGTGCCGTCACCTGCTTGGCCATGACTGCTCACCCGCAAAAAACGCGACCCTCCCCGAAGATCGGAGAGGGATGAAGTTTGTGATTCTAGCGGGGCAGGTCGGTGTGGGAAGTGCAGGGCGGCGGAATTTTACGCAACCACACTCCTCGCCGCGAGCGATGGGGGCGGGATTGGGTTCTCCCGCACCCAACGCTCGCGGCGAAGATTAGCGGCGGCTTAGCCTGGACTTTACCATACCGCGATGGCATAACCCCCGCCAATGCTCCGAGC
>JANNDF010001067.1:0-4816 GCA_031387445.1 Planctomycetia bacterium | reverse complement strand
ACTCCAGCTTCTTCAAATACGCCATTAAATCAGCCACCTCCGCATCGCTCAGTGCGTCGAGCAAGCCCGTCGGCATGAGTGATTGCACCACCGGCTTGCGGCTCTCAATGGCCTTGCCGGGGATGCGAACGGTCGTGTCGGCGGCGGTTTGCAACAGCACGCCGTCGGGCGCGTCATAAATCACAATACCCGCGTAGATCTGGTCGGCCGTCGTGAACCGAGTGGTGCGGTAACGATCGGCCACGTCGCGGTTCGGGTCGAGAACGGCGGTTAGCAAGTCGTCGCGGCTGAACCGCTTGGCCACACCGACGACTGACGGCCCGACAGCCGTGGTGCCGTTGTGGCACGCGGCGCACTGTGCCTTCGCGAACACCGCCCTGCCCTTCTCGGCATCGCCTTTGGCGAAATCGATCTTCGCCAATCGCTTCGCCCACGACGCCGCGTCGTACCCCGTGCCGCCGAGCTTCTTCGCCAACTCCGGGTGCTTCTCGGTCAACCACGCCTCCCACTTGGCCACGTCGTCGAACGCCTCGCGGGTGTGCGCCTTCAGCACGGCGAAAAGGGCGGCACGAACGGCGGCATCCTTCTTCGCGTCCGAGAACCGGCGAAGCGCGCGAATCAGCGGAAGGAGGTCGTCATCATTCACGCCGACTTTTGCGAGCGCGCCGGCACACTTCGTCACCACGTCGGCCGAAGTGGAACCGACACCGCCGACGAACAGAGGGCGATCCACCTCCCTCGGCCACTGTGCGAACTGCATCGCCGCGGCGTCCTTGAACCCGCCGTCGGCGATCTGTTTCAGGATGGGCCGAGCCTTCTTCTCATCCAACGCCCCGATGTACTCGGCGTGCCCAGCGGCCCAGGCGAACGTACCACCGGCGGCATGTTTGGCGAACGCTTCACCCGCGCTACCCTTGTCGATCCCCGCCGCCCGCACGAGCCACACGTGATCCGCGTGACCCAACTTCGGGTGACGACTCACGGCGGCGAGCAGGCGTGGGTCGAGCCGCGTGAGAGCTGTAACCGTTTCGCTCAAGCGGATCGGCCAGTTGGTGTCCCGCGTCCGCCCAACGGCAGCGTGGCCGGCGTCGAGTGAAACGAGCACCTCGGCCACACGAACGGCGTCATCTCCGGTTCGTTGCCCACGCATCCGTGCAAGTGCGGAGAGGGCGTGAACCCGCTCCAGCACATCGGCCTGACGGACAAGGTTGGCCGTCATCACACCGATGTAAGCGTCGTCGTACTCCCCGGCCGCGGCGAGGAAGCGAAGCACCTCGCGGTTCAGCATGTCGTCGGCCGTCGGGTAAACCCGCCACGCCGCCGCCATCAGCGGCTTGATCTCCTCCGCCTTGGGCGGCTTGCGAAACGTGTACCCCTCCCAAACGGTGCCCTTCGCCTTCGGGTCGCCGATGCCGCCGAGGGCGTCGAACCAGCCGCACACCACCGCCAACTTCTCCTTGTCGGTCTTGGCGTTCGTCAGCGCTTCGGCCTTCAGCGGCACGGCGGCGGGCTTCTCCCACTTGGGTAGCGGCATCGAGTCGAACGGGATCGGCTCGCCCTTCGCCGTCTTCGGGTAGCTGATGCGGTACACCGACCCGCGAGTGCCACGCCCGCCAATGCTCACGAACAAGTCGCCGCTCGTCGGGTCCACCGCCAGCCCGGTCGGGGCGAAGCCGTTCTCGCCAGTCACGATGAGGAACGGGGTGGCCTTCGGTCCCTTCGCGGTCGGGTTGGTGAACCAGATGGTGCCGAACGTCCAGTCGGCGTAGAAGAAGCCGCCCTGATACTCCTTCGGGAATCGCGTGTGCCGGTAGCACGCCACGCCGGTTGGCGAGCCGCGGCCGGCCGTCACCACCGGCGGCACGACGAACGGGTTGTACGGCGGCATCCGCCACGTCTGGGCGTGCTGCGGGCTGAGCCAGCCGTAGTTGCCGCCGCTCAGCACCTTATAAAACCGCGTCGGCTCGTACCACGGCAGCCCGACGCACCGCTCGTTGTCGGAGTCGTAGGTGAACGGCGTGCCGGACGTGTCGAAATCGAAGTCGTAGGGGTTGCGGAAGCCGTCGGCGATCACGGCCACTTCGCTGCCGTCGTCGTTCATCCGCAGCAGCCCGCCGGCCACCGGCTCCTTCACGGGCGAGTCTTTCGCGGTGATCGTCTTCGCGCTCACGCCGGCCATGTTGCCGCACAGCACGTACAGCTTGCCGTCCGGCCCGCGACGAACGGCGTGGGCGGCATGCTCGCCGCCGGTCGTCAACTTGATGACGGTGGTCGGCTTCTTCTTCGGCAACTCCTTGCCCGTCACGCCGGTCCACTTCTTCACCCCGCCGTCGCTCGTCACGAACAGCGTGTCAGATTCCCACAGCAGCCCCATCGGGCCGTCGGTCGGAGCCGGGATGAGTTCAACGGCTTTGTCGGCTTTGCCGTCGCCGTCGCTGTCGAGCAGTTGCCGAACGTACCCGCGGCCGGCCACCACCACCCGCCCTTTGGCGTCGACGTGCAGGCAGTAGATGTCGTTCGCCAACTCCGGCCCAGAGAATTGCGACACGACGAACCCGTCGGGCACCTTCAACCCGGCCGTGGGATCGGCTGACATCGTCAGCGCTGCGAAGGTCAGAAAGAGGGCCATCGGCTGACTCCGGAATTCCACCGAGAATATTGCACGAAGCCGCCCGCCCGCCGCCACCAATATTCTGCACCCGGCGGCTCATGCCGCTCGGCTCGCCTGGAGCGACGCATGATCGGCCTGACCCTCCGCACCCTGTTAGCCTACCTGGACGACACCCTGTCGCCCGCCGACGCCAAGGTGATCGGCCAGAAGTTGGCCGAGAACGAAGAGGCCCGCCAACTGGCCGAGCGCATCCGTGTGCTGGTGCGGAAGCGGAGCCTGGGCGTGCCCGCCAGCGGCGCGGAGGGCGGCCACACCGACCCGAACACCGTCGCCGCGTACCTGTCGGACCGCCTCAGCCCGGACATGGTGAAGAAGTTCGAGACGCTCTCGCTCGAGTCCGATGTGTCGCTCGCCGAACTCGCCGCGTGCCACCAGATCCTGACGCTCCTGCTGTCGGACCAGGTCCGCGTGCCGCCGTCGGCGTACAAGCGGATGTACGGGCTGGTGAAGGGGAAGGAGTCGGTGCCCGGCCGCACCCCGAGCAAGCAGGCGATGGCGGTGGGCGGGGTGAACCCGGCCGAAAAGCCGAACGAGTCGGACGAGGCCGACGCCGCTTACCTGCTCGGGATGCCGGCGTACTCGAAGGACGAACCGGTCGGCCGGAAGGTGCTGCGCTGGGGCGTGGCCGGGCTGCTGGCGTGCGGCTTCTTGGTCGCCGCCGCGCTCGCGTGGCTGACGCTGCCGGCGAAGCCGACCCACAACTCGGTGGCCAGCCTTCCCACGGAGAGCAAGGACTCTCCGCCGCCGACCGCGAGCAAGAATGGAGACGCGAAGCCGACCGACTCGAAGGCGACCGAGCCGAAGAAAGAAGACCCGCCGAAGGTCGATCCCAAGCCGGAAGACCCGCCGAAGGTGGAGCTGGGCGGCAAGCAGCCGCCGAACGAGAACCGCGGGGCGGTCGCGGTCAGCGACTCGGGCGACGAGCAGGTGCTGGTGGTCAAGCGGGCCGACGCCGACGAGTGGGTGCGGGTGAAGAAGGGGGCGGAGGTGCAGTCCACCGACCGGCTGGTGTGCCTGCCGGGATACCGTGCGAAGGTGCAGTTGAAGACCGGCATCACCGCCGAATTATGGGGCAACGTGCCGGGCGAGTTGCTGCCGCTGCCGTTCGCCGAGACCGCCATCACCGCCTACCTGCCGGCCGACAAGTTCGATGCCGACCTCACCGTCCACACCGGGCGGGTCTACCTGACCAGCACGCTCGACCGGCCGGCGGTGGTGCGGCTCCGCGTCCGCGATTCCAAATACCCGGCCAAGGACGTGCAGTTGGACATCACTCTGGCAGACAAGGGGTGTGAACTGGTGGCCGAGGTGTATCACGCCCTCAGCCCTGGTGCAGCGAACGAGCCGGCGCGAACGGTCACGGTGCTCCACGCCCTGAAGGGCAAAGCCAGCCTGCCCCTGAAAGGGAAGCCGACACCGCTCGCGGCCGGCGAGGTGATCGTGTTCGACTCGGTGCGGGGCGTGGCCGACGGGCTGCAAAAGCCGGACGAGAAGGCGGCCCGCGGGCTGGCGTACTTCGACCGCGAGCCGGTGTACGAGAACCCGGACAAGTCGCGGGCCATGCTGAAGGCGCTTCGTACCATCGCCGAGCGGATGAAAGACGCCAAGTCGATCCCCGGTGCGGTGTCGGAACAGCGAACCGACCCGACCGCCCCACCGCCGGACTTGCAGCAGTTCATCGCCGGAGCGGTCTGGTCCGTGTTCGCGTCGGCCGCACTGGGCGACGTGGCCGAGTTGGCAGACCTACTGAACGACCCCAACCGTCAGCCGATCCGTACCATCGCGTTCGCCGCCCTTCGGGGGCTGCTGGCCTCCTCCCCGGACAAACAAGACGCGTTCCGAGCCATCACCCGCGAGCGGTGGAAGCTGTCGGCCGACGACGCCGACGGCTTCCTGAACACTGTCGCCGGGGTGGACGAGCAGAAGCGACGCGACCCAGAAGTGCTGAACAAACTGGCGGACCAACTGACCGCCGAAACGGTCGCCCAGCGGGAGGCGGCGCTGTTCGTACTGCTCACCGAGATCGACCCGGCCGCGCAGAAGGTTCCGGTGCTCGCGATCGACGTGGCCGGCCCCGGCGACAAGCGAACGCACGCCGTCGCCGCGTGGAAGAAGCGGATTGCGGAACTGGTGAAGGAGAAGAAG
>JANNDF010000896.1:0-8731 GCA_031387445.1 Planctomycetia bacterium | reverse complement strand
TCTGTTCCATGGGCAGGTAGAAGGTGACGCCGTGGACAAAGAGGTGTCGGGCAATCGCCTTCTCCGCCCGTGAGCGGGAGTAGATCGCGTACCAAGAGGTGTCCGGCCTCTCAATCGGATTCGGGGCGCGGAACAGTTCGGCCGGGAACTGACACGGTTCGGCTTCGAGCAGAGGCATACAAGCACTTGGGCGGAGGGAAGGGAGTGAATCGGAATCGGGGCAAACGATGTGCCGTCTCCCGGCGGATGCAACCCCGTACCGCCCTGACCCTGGAGACCGTGACCCGAAGAGTTGGGGTAGATTTCTCCGTTCGTGCGGATATGTGTCCGAGTGGCCTTGATCCTGGCGGTGTCCTCCTGTCGCGGCGGCGGGTGACACTACCGTGCGCAACCTGTCGCGGGGGTGTCACTCCGGGTGACACTCCGGGGACGCGACCGTGGGGAGTGCGAAGAGGTCGGCCTTCTCTGCCGGGGGGACAGGGGATGCTGCGGTACTATTCTCGATGGGTGTGGGTCTGCGCCTGCCTCCTCGCGGGCACCGGGTGTGTGGGGTCGCGGCACGCCCCGTGCCCTTCGCCCGCGGGAGCCTTTCACGAGCGGGAGCGGGTGACCCTCGATGAGTACGTCATCGACCCGCCCGACATCCTGTCCATCGACCTGCTCAACCCGGTCCCCAAACCCCCCTACCGCATCCAACCTCTGGACGCCCTCGCCGTCGCCGTTTCGGGCACCCCGAAGGACGAGCCGATCAACGACGTGTTTCCGGTCGATTCCGAAGGCACCGTCTCGTTGGGCGGGCGGTACGGGTCGGTGCCCGTTGTCGGGTTGACCACGGCCGAGGCCAAGGAGGCCATCGAGAAGCAGTTGGCGGTCGAGTTGAACAAGCCGAAGGCGACGGTGCAGTTGGCCCAGAGTCGCGGCGTCCAGCCGGTCCGAGGGGCACACCTGGTGCGGCCGGACGGGCACGTGTCGCTCGGCGGGTACGGGTCGGTCCGGGTCGTCGGTCTGACGCTCACCCAGGCCAAGGCGGCGATCGAGGCGAAGCTGGGGGAAACCCTCCTCAACCCGGTGGTGGCGTTGGACGTGCAGGGGTACAACTGCAAGTCGTACTACGTCATTTTCGACTTCGGGGGGGCTGGGCAACAGATCCGCCAACTGCCCGTGACCGGGAACGAGACGGTCCTCGACGCGATGGCGCAGATGAACGGGCTGAGCGTGGTGTCCGACCCAGCCCGCATGTTCGTCGCCCGCTCGGCCGTGCCCGGCGAGCCGGATCAGATCCTGCCGGTCGATTGGCACGCGGTCACCCAACGCGGGCGGGCGGACACCAACTTCCGCCTGCTGCCGGGCGACCGGGTGTACGTCGAGTCGTACCCGCTGGTGGCCGCCGACGTCCGCCTCGCCCGGCTGCTCAGCCCGATCGAAAGGCTGTTCGGGGTCACGTTGCTCGGCACGTCGACCGTTCAGCAGACTCGCGCCCTCGGCCAGCCGCTGAGCACCACCACCACCACGATCCGCTAACCGATGACCCCAGAGGGCGACGAACATGCCGACCATCAGAACCCGTACTCCGCACGCCGCCGGCGGGGGGGCACCGCTCGCGGTCCTCGCCGTCCTCAGTCTCGCGGCCGCGCCCACACCGGCACAGCCCCCTCCCGGCCCGGTCCTCAGGCCGACCGTCTCCCCTTACCTGCACCTCCTCCAGGGGAACTCGCCGCCGGTCGCCAACTACTACGGCGTCGTCCGCCCGGTGCAAGAGTTCCGCCGACAGAACGACCAGTTGGCGAACAGGCTCAGCACCCTTCAAACGCAAGCCGTTCAACCGGGTACTCAGACGGACCTGCCGGAGACCGGACACGTGGCCGGGTTCATGAACGCGGGCGGTTACTTCAGGAACCTGGGCAGTGGGCCGCCGGCCCGTGGGCCGATCGGCCCGCCGACGACCGTGGCAGCGCCACTACCGTCGGGCGGAACCCGAGCACCCACCCGGCGGTAGTGGCTCTGCGGTACGGGTCCTCCAACAGTTGCTTTCTGGGAGCCGTGCCAGGCTCCACACGTGGGGACATTCGTCGCCCGTCACAGCAGGTTGAGCGTGCCCCGCGTCACACCCAGTTGGTTCACGGCTTTCAGTTGCATCCACGTCTGCCTGCCGTCGTCGGTGCCGTCGATCACCCGGCGGTACTGCTCGACCAGCTTCACCGCCTGCTCCGGTGTCTCCCGCAACAGGTCGATGCGGAACCAGCGGATGCCGAGTTCCTTCATCCGCAACACGTATTCCGCGGCGCTCTGCGCGACGCTGTTGAACACGGTGTTGCGGCAGCCGGTGTCGGGCAGCACGGGGAAGTTGGCCCCCGTGCGGTCCTTCAGTTCCACCGCGTGTCGGTCGCACGGCCGCCCGCAGTCGCGGTGGTCTTGGCCGGTCGAGAGGAACGCGGCAAACACGCAATGCTCCATGTGAAACATGGGCATGTGCTGGTGGATGACAGTCTCGAAGCGGAGCGGGTCGGCGTGCCCGACCATCGCCGCCAGTTGGCCCCAGTTCAGGTCGAAGCTGGGCACCATGCGGAGCAGGCCGGCGTCGGCGAGCAGGCGGGCGGTCAGGTCGTTGGCCACGTTCAGGCTGAAGTCGCCGACGAGCGTGGCGTGAGGCAACTCGGCTTTGAAATACTCCAACCCGGCGAGGTTCCGCACCAGCACGATGTCCGGCTCCACCCGCACGACGAGCGACTGGAAGCCCTCCTCTCCCGGCTTCCAGACGCGATTCGTGGCGAGGCCGATTGGCACCCCGGCGGCGCGGGCTTTGGGCACAGCCTCCTTGTACCGCCGCAGGTCCTCGAAGTCGCAGTACACGACGGCCGGCTTCAGCGGGAGTACCGTATCGAGTTGGGCGAGGGTGCGGACGAGGACCGTCAATTGCGGAGTGCGGAATGCGGAGTGCGGAATGGAGGAAGCCGAACCCGACCGCAATTCTGCGAGTGCGTCGGGTGAACGAACCGCGTGTCGCTTCACCCGCTTCGCCACCAGTTCCGCCGACGCCTGTCGCCGCAGGTCGTTCAGCACGCTCTTCGGCACCAGCACGCCGGCGGGCAACGTGGAAGTGAACTCCCCCAACTCGAACGGCGTGTCGCCAAGTCTTGCGAGTTGCTCCCGCGTCTCGCCCGGTGTGGTCGCCCGCTTCGTCGCCAACACCAGCGGGCCGGGCCAAGTGGCAGACGCTGACACCCCGGTGTCAGTGGCGAGCGTGAGTGTGAGCAGCCCGCCGACTGTACCGGTGAGGGTGGCGAGCAGTGCCTCGCGGCGGGCCGGCTTGTCTTGGGAGTACGTCTGCGTGAGTCGCTTCTTCAGGTCCGGGTCGTCGGTCTTCCACACCTCGCACCCGATAGGAATGCGGCTGAAGTCCATCGTCCCGGCCCCGAACGCCACCGCGTACCGCCCGCCGTGCTGCCGCACCCCCCACACCCGCCCGGCCGGTTCTTGGGCTTCCGGCGTGCCGATGTCGAACAGTAGTCCGTCGCCGGCCTTGAGGAGATCGGGCACCGACTCGGCCGGGTCGATCTGCACTTCGTTCTTGAAGAAGCCGACCACCTTGCCGACTCGAATGCCGCGGCTCTTGGGGAACCGCCCCCGCACGAGCAGTTGGTGGTTGACGCCGTCGAGGAAGCCGTGCGTGAGACCGCGGCTGAACGTCTGGGCGAGGTCGAGTTCGGCCCGACGGGCGGGTGCGAACGGCTGATTTCCCAGGGCGGCATCGATGGCCTTCCGGTACATGCCAGTGGTCGCCGCCACATACGGCCCGCCCTTCAGCCGGCCCTCGATCTTGAACGAGATCACGCCGGCTTCGATCAGCGGGGCGAACAACTCGTACGCGGCGAGGTCTTGCGGGCTGAGCAGGTAGGCCTTGTCGCCGAGGTCGCGGGGTTGGCCGTCCACCAGCATCTCGTAGGGCATCCGACACGCCTGGGCACACTGCCCGCGGTTCGCCGAGCGGCCGCCCAGAGCTTCGGACGTGAGGCACTGCCCGCTGTACGCCACGCACAGCGCGCCGTGAACGAACACTTCCACCGGCGTGTCGGTGCCGGCCGTCACTTTGCGGATGTCGTCGAGCGACAACTCTCGCGCCAGCACCACCCGTTCGACGCCCAACCGCTTCACGAACTCGATGCCCCGCGGTTCGGTCAGTGTCATCTGGGTCGAGGCGTGAACGGCCAGCGTTGGGGCGATGGCCTTGATCAGCTTCACCAGCCCGAGGTCTTGCACGATGACGGCATCGACGCCGGCGTTCGCACACGCGATCACGAACCGCGTCGCCTCGTCCATTTCGTCGGCGAAGATGAGCACGTTCAGCGTGACGAACCCGCGGACGTTGCGGGCGTGCAGGAACTGCATCACTTCCGGCAGTTCTTCGAGCGTGAAGTTGTGGGCACGGGCACGGGCGTTGAACGCCGACAGGCCGAAGTAGACCGCGTCGGCCCCGTTGGCGACGGCGGCCCGCAGCGCCTCCCAATCGCCGGCGGGGGCGAGCAACTCGGGGGCGGGAGGTCGGCTCATGGTGCTGTCGCTGGGGCGGAAAAGTTGCATTATAGCTGTTCGTGTCCGCCTCCGCTCCGGGTCTGGTCATGTCCGACGAGTTGTTCATCGACGGGTTCGGCCCGCTGCCCGTTCGCCGGCCGCAGTCCGTGGCCGAAGTGTGCGAGTTGGTCCGCGAGGCGCGGGCGAGCAAGCAGGCAGTGTACCCGGTCGGCGGGCGGACCACGCTCGACCTGGGTATGGTGCCGACCAAACCGGGCATCGCCGTCGATACCCGCGGCCTGAACGGGGTGATCGAACACGCCGCCCGCGACATGACCATCACCGTGCAGGCCGGCATCACGCTGGCGGAGTTGGCGAAGGTGCTGGCAGCGGAGAACCAGTGGCTGCCCATCGACGTGCCGAACCCGGAGACGGCTACCGTCGGCGGGGCGGTGGCGGCAAACATCTCCGGCCCGCGGCGGCTGGGGCACGGCACCTTCCGCGATTACATCCTCGGCATCAGTGTCGTCACCGACGACGGCGTGGAGGTAAAGGGCGGCGGGCGGGTGGTGAAGAACGTCGCCGGGTACGACCTGATGAAGTTGCATACCGGTGCCCTCGGCACCCTCGGCGTCATCACGCAACTCACGCTGAAGGTGAAGCCTCAGCCAGAGGCGAGCGCGATTGTAAATGTGGGCGTCAGTGGAGCAGCGGTGGGTCCGACTCTGGATCGACTCCACGCGAGTGAGTCTCGGCCCATCGCTATCGAGGTCTTCAACACCCAGTCGCAGCATCTGAGTCAGGTGAAGGAGATCGCCGAGACTGGACTCTGGGTGGTTTCCTGCGGATTCGAGGAGAAGGCGGTGACACTGGAGTGGCAGATCGAAACCCTGACACGTGAGTTTGCTAACAGCACGATGGGTAAGCCGTCCGTCCGCCGTGACATGATGTCGGAAAGGTGGGCCGCGAAGATTCGGCGTCAAGTACCGCCTGCCGAGTGGGTCACGCTGAAGGTGAACACCACGCCGAGCAGTGTCGGGGCAGTTGCGGTCGCGGCGGCGGGTATGGATTCACAGGCGGCTGTATCGGCCCACGCCGGCAGTGGCATCGTGTGGGTTCACCTGCCGACGGAACTCGGCGTCGAGCGAGTCTCCTCCGCCGTCGCCGAGTTGACCAAACTGACCGCCGCCAACGGCAACGTGACCGTCCGCCGTTGCCCGCCGGCGTGGAAGGCGGTTCTCCTCGTGTGGGGCAAGGACCGCGGCGACCGCGACCTGATGCGGACGATCAAGCGGACCCTCGACCCGGATGGCGTTTTCAACCCCGGCCGACTGGTGTAGGCTAAGGCCTTCTTACCCCCCCTATCGATTCAGGCCTCTTGAATGCACCTGCCGCAATCCTCCGCCCCCGGCCCGGATGTCACCGAAGTGCGGGCGCACATCGAACCCGGCCACCGCGTGCGGTTGCTCACCGGCGTGCTGTCGTACCTGATTCCCACGCTCCTTTGGCTGGGCACACTCGTCGGCGTCGTCCTGCTACCGTGGTGGGCCAAGATCCCGCTAGGGTTGGCCGGCGGCATCCTCATTGGCGTCATGTTCATCGTCGGGCACGACGCCTGCCACGGCATTCTCACGCCGTACCGCTGGCTGAATCGACTGCTCGGCAAGCTCTGTCTGCTGCCGTCGCTGCACCCGTACACGGCGTGGGTTCACAACCACAACGGGCTGCACCACGCCTTCACCAACTGGAAGGAGCGCGACCCCGGATTCCCCCCGCTGAGCGTGGACGAGTACCGCAAGCTCTCGGCACTCCAGCGGTGGCTCTACCGCCGCAAGCGGACGTGGTACGGCCTCGGCCTGCTTTACTTCCTCGACATGTGGGTGAAGTGGGAGATGTTCCCCACCCGCGAGCGTGCCCCCCGCAACCCGAAGGCGTACTTCTGGGACCGCATGCTGGTGAGTGCGTTCGTGGTCGTGTGGGTCGCCGGGCTGGTGCTGGCCGGGTTCGTGCTGACCGGGTGGGGCGACTGGCTGGAACCGCTGCTGTTGGTGCTGTGCGGGTTCGTCCTCCCGCAGATGATGTGGAACTGGCTGATCGGGTTCATCATCCTGCAACAGCACACGCACCCGCGGGTGGCGTGGTACTCGTCGGAGCTGGACGGCGGCGGGCCGAGCTACTTCCAGATGCAGGTGCGGGCCACCCCGCACCTCACCTTCCCGTTCCCGTTCCGGTGGATCATGCGGCACGTGATGGAGCACACCGCCCACCACGCCGACCCCGGTGTGCCGCTGTACCACCTGCCGGACGCGCAAAAGGCGATCGAGAAGAAGTACCGCACCGACATCGTGCGTGTGCTGTGGGGGCCGCGGGAGTTCCTGCACACCATGCGGACTTGCAAGGTGTACGACTACGCCGCCCACCGCTGGTGCGACTTCGACGGCAAGCCGCTCACCCCGCCTCTGCTCGAACGCGAAGAGGCGACCGTGTAGGTCCGGCTGTGCCGGACGGGGCGTTGGCGTCCGGCACAACCGGACCTACTCACGCCTTCGCCAGCACCACCCCTTCGCCGTTGCGGAGCTTGATGGAAGTGACGACCGGGCCGAGGGTGCCGTCGTTCTTCACCACGCGGTACGAGCCGCCGAGCTGGTGCGTGGTGGCAGTGGCGTCGGCAAGGGTTCCGTTCGTCCCCTTCGTGTAACTGAGCGGCTTATACAGCACCCGCGCGTTCTGGTACTCGCGGCCGTACACCTTGTACCGCAGGCCGCTGTTCGTCGGGTCGTTCCCCTCGGCGATCAGCTTGGAGTCGCCCGTCGGCTTGCCCACGTTGAACCGGATGGCCTCCGTCCAGTGCCGGCTCCAGGTGGTGCTCGGCTCCTGCCCGCCGTTGATCATCAGGAAGGACAGGTTCGGGTCGGCCAGCAGGTAGTACATGGCCAGGGTGGAGGTCATCATCCGCGGGTCGGCGGCGTCGGCCCCGCGGGCCAGGCTGTCCAGGATCTCGTACCCGCGGCCTTTCGACAACGTCCGGCGGGCGCGGAGCAGGGCGGCCAGGTCGTCGAACTGCACGTGGTTGGACGCCATCGGCCGTAGGGCGAACTCCTCCAGGTACGACACCCCGTACTTGATCTGCGGATCGACGCTACTGCCCCCGCCGGCCGAGTTGGTGAGCAGCCACTTGGGGCCGAGGGCGGCGTTGATCTGTCCGAGCGTGCGGCCGTAGTTCTCGGCGTAGTCGCCCAGCGGTTCCACCAGGTCGGCGGCGTTCACCGGGAAGCGGCCGGTGCTGTTGTCCACGAAGAACCCGTCCACGTTCTTGTACGCGGCCAGGAACCGCTTGTGGTAGTCGATGCTCCACTGGGCGAGGGCGGGGGCGGCCGGGTTGGTGGCGTACCGGTTCGGCCCGTAGTACGGGTACGTCAGCCGGCTCTCGTACACGAACCGGGCCTCGAACCCCGATCGCCGCTTGGCGTACTCGGCGTCGTTCAGGTAGCCGTCGCCGTCCTTGTCGGCGGCGGAGTCGAACGCCGGGATGGTGCCCTGGTTGCCGTCGTGGTTGGCGTAGTCGCGGCCGAGCAGGGTGTTCACGTTCGGGGCGGCGGCCGCGGTGCCGGCGGTGGTGCGGAACCGCACATAGAACAGGCGGGCCGACCCGTTCACGCTGGCCGCCACCCAGTCTTTCGGCGGGTCGAACGTCACCCGCCCGTCGCGGGTGAGGCCGGCGGAGGTGTCGCCGACCGTGGTCAGTCTGGCCCACCGGGTCGGCTTGCCGGCGGCGTCCACTGCGGTCACGTACTCCAGCTCCGCCCGCCACCCGCTGCCGGCCCCGGTGGACACGTCCACGTTGATCTCGCGGAACTTCTCCGTGTACCCGACGGCCACCGCCTCTCCCGCCCCGCCGAACTTGAACGGTGTGGCCGCCTGCCTGGCCTCGTGCGTCGCGTTCGTCCAGCCGAGGGTGTCGCTCCCGCGGTACACGCCCCAGAACTGGTTCACCGGCACCGCCGACGCGCTCAACCCTTGAAACGTGGTGGCCTTGTTCACGTGGAAGAAGATGCTCTCGCGGTTCAGCGTGTTGCGGTCGGCGTAGGCCAGCCAGTCGGTCAGCAGGCCGAGGTACACGTTCGACACGTTCGTGTACACCATCTGCGGCGTGCCGGGGCTGATGCCGTTCACCTGATCGACGTAACTCAGATTGGGCACCACCAGATCGACGCCGTCGCGG
>JANNDF010000889.1:0-8275 GCA_031387445.1 Planctomycetia bacterium | reverse complement strand
CGTTCGCCTGAGTCCGGTAGTGGTCGATGTACGACTGAATCGCCGCGGAGCGGCGGCGGCTGGGGTGTCGATCAGCTTTCCGCGTCTGACCACGCCTCGATGTAGCCTTCCAAAGTCCGCCGCAGCCACCCACCGTAGCTCTCACCCAACTCGTTGAAAGGTGTTGTGCGGAACGGCATGTGGTAGATGACCGGGCATTCACCGTCCGTTCGAACGCGGCTGAAATCGAGACAGACAAAGCCGTCGCTGTCCGGTTCCACCACCAAGTAATGCTCGGGGAGTTGGCACCACTCGCGGGCGTACTTGGTGTCGGTCCACGCCCAACCACGACCCTGATCGATCGTGCCGTGAAGGATGCCCGAGAGCGAATTGTCAAGAATGCTGATCGCGCCGAACCGGGCCAGGAACGCCCGATAACTTGGTGGCATCGGCCGACCGAACGCGTCTTCCAACTCCGCAATCATGTTCTCGTCGGCCGGGCCGTAGATGTAGGTTTCGGGTTCCAGTTCACGAAACCGGGCGAGCAATGCGGCGATTTCGTTCATCCGCTTACCCCGCTCGCACCCGCCGCCCTTGCGGGCGGGGTTCGCCCGTATTGCTTCACCGCTGGTAAATCGGCAGGTAGTCCGTCGGCACGCTCAGGATGAGCACCGCGATGGCCGTCTGGTAGGCCGGGCCGACGCCGCTCTCGCGGCTGTCCTTCCAACTGCCGTTGCTGTTCTGGATGGCCAGCAGGTTCTTCCTCATCCGCGAGTAGTACTCCTCCCACGGCTTGCCGCCCACCTGGTGCCAGGCGTGGGCGGCGTAGTAGTGCCCGTACCAGTAGTGGCTGCGGTCGTCGCCCGTCTCGGTCATGTACTTGAGCGCCCCCTCCTTCTCCTTCTCCTCGTACTTGCCGGTGAGCTGCTGCACGCACACGCCGGCGGCGGTGCGGGCGTACCCGGCCGGCCCGCCGCCCGGCTGGTAGCGGTAGCCGCCGCTGCGGGGGTCGTGGCACTTCTTGATGTAGTCGAGCGCCTTTTCCATCGTCTCCTTCGGCACGTTCAGCCCGCTGTCCTTCGCCCCCCGCAGGGCCATCACCATCATGATCGTCACCGAGATGTCGGCCCCGGTCGGCGACGGCTCGTACCGCCACCCGCCCTCGTGGTTCTGCGTCTTCACGATCAGGTCGATGCTCTTCTTGAGCGTCTTTTTCACCTCCTCGTCGCCGGTCATGCCCCACACCTGCGACAGCGCGAGGGCGGCCATGCCGTGGCTGTACATGTTGCCCCCGCCGGGGCCGACCAGGTAGCCGTCCTCGCGGGCGCCGGCGAGCAGGTTCTTGACGCCCTTCGCCACCTCCGGCCCGTACTTGCCCTGGCCGGGCAGGTGCCCCTGGCTCATGTACGCGAGGATGGCGAACGAGGTGATGGCCGACTGCCGGCCCCAACTGCCGTCGCTCGACTGGTTCTCGGCCAGCCAGCCGAGTGCCTTGTCGATCGACTTTTGCGTGTCCTCGTCGATCTTCACCTTCTCCTCCGCACAGGCCGGGGAGGTGGCGAGTAGGGCGACGGCGAGGGCGAGCAGGGGGGCCAGGAAGCGAGGCATGGGGGAAGTCCAATCAAATGCGGTGAACGAACGGGAACAAGGCTGGCAAAAGTGACCCTCTCCCCTTGAGGGAGAGGGTGGCGAGGCTCGCGGAGCGAGACGAGCCGGGAGAGGGGTCGCGTTCCCCACCCCTCTCCCCGTCCGGAGCTTCGCTCCGTCCGACCCTCTCCCTCAAGGGGAGAGGGTGTGAACGCACGTCACCCCGAGCGGAGAGAGGAACCGAACTCACTTGTCCTTCTTCTCGCCCTTCTTGATGTTGATGTTGTACTGCTTGATGAGCTCGCGGAACTCGGCCGGGAGGGCCGCTTCCACCGCCGCCGTCACCTTGTCCCGCTCCTTGCTCTGGAGCTTGATGAAGTTGCCGGTGCTGTCCTTGCCCTGGCCGGACGACGCGGTGTTCTTCTTGTCCCCGTCGCCCTGCTTCTCGCCGGTGCCCTGCCCCTCGTTCTTCTCCTGACCCTGCCCCGGCTGCTGCCCCGGTTGTCCCGGCTGACCCATGCCGGGCTGCTGGCCCTGGCCCGGTTGTCCCATCCCCATTCCCATGCCGGGCTGCATGCCCATGCCCATGCCGGGTTGCATCCCCATCCCCATTCCCATGCCTTCACCCATCCCCATGCCCATCGCCTGTTGCAGGGTGTTCAGAGCCTGTTGAAGGTTCTGGGCGGCCTGGGCCTGTTGCTCGCCGGCCTGACCCGGCTTGCCCTGTTGCAGTTCCTTCTGGGCCTGTTGCAGTTGCTTCTGGGCCTGTTGCAGTTGCTCCTGCACGGCTTGCGGGGCCTGGGCCTGGGCCTGTTGCAGGGCGGCCTGGGCCGCCTGCGTGGCTTGCTGCGACTGCTGCAGCGCCTGGGTGGCGTCCTTGATCTGCTGCTGGGCCTTGGCCAGTTCGTCCGAGTTCTTGGCGTCGCCCGGCATTGGCTGACCTTCACCCATCCCCGGCATCGGTTCGCCTTTCATGGGCTCACCTTTCATGGGCTCACCTTTCATCGGCTCGCCCTTCTGGGGTTCGCCCTTCATGGGCTCGCCCTTGGCAGCCTCGTTCAGCTTCTCCAGCGCCTGCTGTTGCTTCTCCAGGGCCATCGGGATGTCGCCTTTCTCCAGCGCCTTGGCGGCGTCGGAGGCGTCCTTGGCGGCGTCCGGCTGCTTCAGTTGCTCGGCCTTCTCGGCCACCTTCTCCTGGAGTTTGGCGAGATCCTGCTGGGCCTTCTGCTGTTCGCCCTTCTGCGGGTCCTGCTTCAGTTGCTCGGCCGCCTTGTTGGCTTGCTCGGCGGCCTTGTTCGCCTCTTCGAGTGCCTTTTGCAGTTGCTGGGCGGCCTCGGCCGGGTCCACCTTGTTCGGTTGAAGGGCCTGTTGGTCCTTGATCTCCTGGGCCTTCAGTTCGTCCGCCTTCTTCTTCAGGTCGTCACTCGCCTCGGCCAGTTTCTCGGCGGCCTTCTTGGCGTCCTCGGCGGCCGGCTTGGCGTCGTTCTTGTCCAGGTTGGCTTTAGCCATCTCCTGATTCTTGGCGGCGTCGTCGATCTTCTTGGCGGCCTCCGGCGCGGCGTCCTTCACGTCCTTCGCCACGTCTTTCGTCGGCGGGGTGAGTTCGTCCTGCTTTTTCGCCAGGTCGTCGGCCTTCTTCGGGTCGGCCTTCGCGTCCTCGCCCTTCTTCGCGTCGCCCTTGGCGTCGTCAGCCATCTTCTCTTCCAGCGCCTTCTTGGCTTCGTTCAGCGCCTTCAGCGCCTCGTCCTGCTTCGGCTGGGCGGCGGCGGGATCCTTCTTGGCGAGGTCGTCGGCCGCCTTCTTCGCCTCGTCGGCAGCCTTCTTGAGGGCCTCGGCCACCTCCTTCTTGTCCTGCGGCAGGTTCTTCACCTCGTCGGCCTTCTTGGCGATGTCCTTCTGCTGCTCGGCGGCCGGCTTCAGGGCGTCCGCGTTCTTCTCGTTCTTCTTGGTGTCGTCCTTCGCCGCCTTCTGCTCCTCGATCAGCTTGTTCACCTCGTCCAGCGCCTTCTTGTCGTCGCCCTTCTTGGGGTCGGCCTTCGCCTCGTCGCCGAGCTTCTTGGCGTCGTCGGCCACCTTCTTCTCTTCCTTGGCCAACTCCTCGAGCTTCTTGGCGGCCTCGTCCAGTTTGGCGATGTCGTCCCGCCGCTTCTCGATCTCGGCCACCTTGTCTTCCAGCCCCTTCTTCGCTTCGTTCAGCGCCTTCAGGGTCTCGTCCTGCTTCGGCTGGGCGGCGGCGGGGTCCTTCTTGGCGAGCGCGTCGGCCGCCTTCTTGGCCTCGTCGGCCGCCTTCTTGAGCGCGTCGGTCACGTCCTTCTTGTCGGGCAGCGGCAGGTTCTTCACCTCGTCCGCCTTCTTGGCGATGTCCTTCTGCTGTTCGGCGGCCGGCTTGAGGGCGTCGGTGTTCTTCTCGTTCTTCTTGGTGGCGTCCTTGGTCGCCTTCTGCTCCTCGATCAGCTTGTTCACCTCCTCGAGCGCCTTCTTGGCGGCGGCCAGGGCGTCGGTCTTCTCCTTTTCCGCCTGGGCGATGAGGGCGTCGAGTTCCTTCTTCGCCTCCTCCAGCCGGTCGGTGGCGTTCGCCTCGGCTTCGGACGCCGTCTTGGTGTCCTGGTTCTTCCGCAGTTCGTCCTGGGCGCGGCGCATCTCCGACTCGGCCGGGGCGATCTTGGCCGCCACCTCTTTGGCCGCGGTCTCGACCGCCTTCCGCACCTCGCGGGTGTCGAACTCCACTTCGGCCTGCTTGTCGGCCAACTTGTTCGCGTTCTCCTTGGCGGCGACGGCGGCCTTACGGCTGTCGTCCCGCTTGTCCTTCTCGGCGTCGGTGTCCTTCTTCAACTCCTTCTCGGCCGCGATCAACTTCTCCACCTTCTCGCGGGCGTCCTTCAGGCTGGCCAGTTTGTCCTTCGGGGTGCGAAGGGCGGCGGCCATCGCCTGCAGTTCCTTCGACGTGCCCAACTGCCGGTCGCTCGCCCCCTTGAAGTCGGAGTTGGTGAGCGACATCTTCGACAGTTCCATGTCGGCGATCACCTTGCCGCCCCGCCCGCCGAGGTCGGCCTCTTGCAGCCGCTCCTTCTGCTCCGGCGTCAGCTTCGACTTCAGCTCGGCGATCAGCCCGAGGAAGGCGGTCATCTCGTTCCGCAGGTCGCCCTGGTTGTCCGCCTGCTTCTCGCGGTCGTCCACCGGTTGCACCGCCCGCCCGCGGCCGAACTCCTGCAGGCCGGTCGCCTGCACGTGCAGCTTGAACTGGTCCTTGGCGTACTGGTCGAGCTTCTCGGCCGCCTGATCCAGCGACTTGACTACGTCCAGTTTGGTGAGCAGCCCGCGGAGGCTGGTGACCACCTGGCGGTGCTTGTCGTAGGCGGCCCGCTGTTCGGCGGTGGCCGTCTTCTCGTCCGGCGCCTTGACGGCGTTGTCCAGGTGCGACAGCACCGAGGCCATCTGGTCCTTGCTCAGCCCGTTCAGCTTGTCGGCCACCTCCTTCAGCACCTTCTCCTCGCCCTTGGCGTCCATCTTCTGGAACTGGATGGCGCGGAGGGAGGTGCTCAGCCGGCGGGCGGTGGTCTCGGCGTCGGCCATCGCCTTCTGCTGGGCGGCCTTCTGGGCGGCCGGGTCGATGGCCCGCTCCTTCTCGGCGGCGACGGCCGGGAGTGCGGTGCCGAGGACGGCGGTGAGGGTGGCAACAGCCAGCTTGCGAACGGTCATGGGCGTCCTCGGAAGTGCCGGGGTCGGTCGGGGCCGACGGTGGGTGATACCAGTATTGAGCGATTCTCGTACCACCGCAACTGGGAATGCGGCGGGACTCATTTTTGTTACGCAGCGAACCTGACAATCACGGGCTGTTCACCCGGATGTCGGCGGTGTCGGTCTTCACGTGGATGCCGTTGCTGCCGAACCCGGCCTGTTGCACCGTCAGGTCGCCGTCCGGCCCGCGGACGCTCACGAAGTTGAAGTTCGGCAGCGCGCCGACCGCCCCCAGCGCGATCAGGGCGATGACGATGAGCGCCCAGTGCGTCTTGGTCAGCCTCTTCATCGGGCAGCCTCCGTTTGGTTCAAACCCCCGATTCAGCTCGTTCGACCAACTCGAGGTCTTCGTCCGCCCGCTCGTCGAACACGAGACCCACCTGGTCGTATTCCACCATGAAACCGCGACCCAGGTACGACCAGTCGGCCGAAGTATATCCAGGAGCGAACGACCCGCTGGCCAGCACGAACACGACCCGCCCGGTCCAGGCGGCACACCGCACCCGGTCGCCAGCCCGGATTTCGTCGCCAGTGCAGTAGCGGGTGTCCGTGCCTTGCACCGCCTCGCCTCCTGAGGTGACGCTCGGCAAGCGGCACCTACTTCCGCTTCTCCCCGAACACGCCCTGTTGCACCTTCTCCAGTTCGCGGAGGCGTTCGCGGCTGCGGGCCTGCTGCTCCTGCCACTGCTTGAAGGCGGTGTCCGTCACCACCGCCTTCAGCCGCGACTCCGAGTACCCTGCCGGGCGACCCGACCCCACCCGCTCTTCGGCGGGGCGGGCGGCCAGGTCGGTGTCGGTCATGGCGATCGGCCGGTCGGCCTGCAAGGCGGCTTGTACCGCCCGCAGGGCGGGGCCGGCCGTCTTCGGGTCGGCGGCGAGGGCGGCACGAGCGGCCTTCACTTGCATGGTTTCGGGCAGCGGCAGTTCCGCGAACGCCTTGATCGCCTCCGGGGTAGTTCCTCCCGGCCGAAGTAGGTCGGCGGTCATCGCGCGGCCGCGGTCGAACACCTCGTGTTTACGGTCGTACACGGCCACCCGGAATTCAACCCGGTCTCCGACCGCCAGTTTCGACACCGTGCCGTCTTTGGCCGTTTTGATGAGGGCGGCGGTGAGGAAGTTGTACCGCCCGCCGGCCACCAGTCCGCTCGGTTCGGTGTCCGGGTCGTTGGCGGGGATTGGGTAGAACTCGTTGTTCTTCACCTCGTCGTAGCTTTCGAAGATGCCGAGTTCGGGGCGGAAGCGGCCGACCTTCTCGGGGTCCGCCGTCACCTGCTTCAGGTTGAACAGCGTCCACTGGCCGTCGTTCACCCGGTAGATGATGGCCGCCCGCGCCACGCCGAGCGCCGACCTCGCCTGATACCCGATCTGGATCTGCCCGCCCAGGATGAGCGGGATGCCCCGCACCTCGTAGTCGTCGGCCGGCCCGGTGTCCGACCCGGCCATGAGCAGTTCGTCGTTCAGGATCACCGTCGGCGGGCGGTCGGGCAACACACTGATGCCGCGGCGGGGCGGGGTCAGGTTGTTCAGGGCGAAGTCGTCGGTCACTTCGATGCGGTAGCCGTTCACCCCCGGCGGGATGGTAAAGGTGACGGTTCCGGCGGTGCGATCCGCGTCCAGGTCCACCGCCACCCGCAGGTCGAACTTCACCGCCGGTTGCGCCACCACCGGCCCCCCTTGGGGGTTCACCGCCACCTCCTTCTCCTCGGCCTTCCTCACCCCGACCAGCACCACCTCCGCTTTCCTCACCGGCTTGGAGAACTCCGCCCGCACCCGCACCGAGCAGTCCGGGTGGCACACCACCTCGCCCTGCTTGGCGACCGTCTCGAACCGCCGCTTGCCGTCGGGATCGACATACGCCGGGGCGAGAATCCAGGCGTCCACCTTCGTGACCACCGGCCGCGGCTCGTACCGCAACTCCGCCTCGGGTTTCATCCGCCCGTCGCCCAGGCGGGCGGCGAAGCGGAACGGTTCGGTGGCGGCCGGCAGGTCGGCCACGAAGATGCTGCCGGTGCCGTCCTCGGCCGGGCCGGCGTACCGCAGCGGGTAGTGGGCGGTGCTGTCGGTGGTGTGGAACAACTTCACCCCGCCGCCGTCGGGCAGGTAGATCAGGTGGAACTTCCGCTCGCCCCCTTCGGGCGTCACCCGCACCTCGCCGACGGTGTTTTCCTTCACCGCGCCGGTCACCTTCACCCGCAGTTGCATCGGGTCGCCGGCCGGGAACGGGCCGACGAAGGCGTTCGCCAGGCTCACGTTCCGCGGGATGTCCACGTTCAGCAGCAGTTGGCGTTGCAGCAGGGCGGCGGTGGACTGCGGGAACAGGCCGAAGGCGACGAGCAGGACGAGCAGCACCGGCATGAGCATGACGCCGGCCCACAGCAGCCGCTTCGGGTCGGCCAGCGACGCCAGCTTGCGGCGGGCGGTCGTGTCGAGCGCCTCGTCGGTCAGGGCGGTGATGAGCTGCTTCGACATGCCGGCGGTGCGGGCGTCCGGGCGGTTCAGTTGCAGGGCGGTGACGAGCCGGTGGTCGTACTCGCTGAACTCGGCTTCGGCCCGGCTGGCGAGGGCGACGAGCGACGGCGCTTTGACCGAGCGGATGGCGAAGTACACCGCTCCGACGTACGCCACCAGTTGCACGACGGCCATCAGCAGCCGCACCCAGAACGGGGTGCCGTCCCACGAGCCGAGGTCGAGCAGGTCGTCGGTGGCGCAGGCGAGGGCGATGCCGCCGACGGCGACGAGGACGACAACGGCGACGGCGACGCTCGCCGAGTACACCCACTCGCGGGCTTGCCAGGACTTCAGTTGGCGGAGGATCGGGGTCATATTCAGTGTTCCCCTCTCCCCTTGCGGGAGAGGGGTTAGGGGTGAGGGGGTGGGGAACGTTACCCCCACCCGCCGGGTTCGCTGTGCTCACCCCGGCGACCTCCCCCCGCAAGGGGGGAGGTGGGGTGGCTGGCCGTCTCGTTTCCGT
>JANNDF010000850.1:0-8274 GCA_031387445.1 Planctomycetia bacterium | reverse complement strand
GCAATCCCCACTCGAAACCTACCTCCGGGAAATCAATGAGACCTCACTCTTAACGGCCGATCAAGAGAAGTCGCTCGCTCGTGCCATCGGCGTCGGCTGTACCGAATCCCGCGATCAGATGGTGCGGGCCAATCTGCGCCTCGTCGTCAACATTGCCCGCGGCTACACCGGCAAGGGCCTCGCCCTGCAGGACCTCATCGAGGAGGGCAACCTCGGCCTGCTCCGCGCGGTCGAGGGGTTCGACCCGAACATGAACACGCGGTTCAGCACCTACGCCAGCTACTGGATCAAGCAGAGCATCAAGCGGGCGCTCGTGAACACGGCCAAGACCATCCGCATCCCGGCGTACATGGTGGAACTGCTGGCCAAGTGGCGGCGGGCCACCAACAAGCTGACCGACGAACTCGGCCGGCCACCGACCGCCGAGGAGATCGCCAAACTGCTCGGGTTGCCGAAGAAGAAGCTGAGCATCATCAAGAAGGCGATCCGGGTGTACAACAGCACCCCGCAGTCGGACCAGGGGGACTCGGGGTGGAGCATCGAGGAGATGCTACCGGACGGCCGGGCCAAGACGCCGGACACGGAGATGGTGGAGACGGACGACCTGAAGCACGTGATGGTGCTGTTGGAGAAGATGGACACGCGGGAGGCGACGGTGCTGCGGATGCGGTTCGGGCTGAACGACGAGGAGCCGAAGACGCTGAAGGAGATCGGCGAGTGCCTCGGCCTCACCCGCGAGCGGGTGCGGCAGATCGAGAGCGAAGCCCTGGCCAAGCTGAACACCAGCTTGTGCGGGGAGTAAACAGAGACCCGACCGTGAGGGAGGGTGAACGCACTACCGCCCGGCTCATCGCCGGGCGGTTTTCATTTGGCTGGCAACTCAACCGCGGAAGTTGCTTCCACCGCACGGCTCACGAAATCCACCAGGAAGCGATCCTGCCCGCGCGACAGCCATCGGCAGAACCAGATGCCGGCGATACCCCCTACCAGCATAGCAGGCGGGATGAACCACCCACCGGGCGGCAATCCGTCCCGAACGGTGAGCACCAGGATGAGTAGGTTCGCCGTAGCAACTCCCGCGACCCAGAAGGCCATGAACCCAATCACGAGCGGGTGAACTCCGAGCGACCCACGGATGCGGGTGCCGGTCCCTTCTGCCTTCAGACTCGCGGTCAGGAACGTCTGAAACGAGTTGCGTCCGAAGATCCTCTTCCGGAGCCGGATCCAGTCGTACTCCACTCGCCCATCCACCTCGGAAGTCATGTTCAGCACGCCAGCCCGCAGGCGGTCCACGCACTCCTCCGGGGGGAATGGCGAAATCAATTCGAACTTGGCCACGGTTCGACCCCGGCGGTTCCGATGGTGTTGGAGGGCGGGTCGAGAGACTGCGGGGTAGCCACAGTGCCTACCCCGGAGCGCGGGCGTCCCGCCCGCTTGCTTCTTCGCCTCGGTCACTCACGCGGGCAGGCAAAGCGGGCGGGACGCCCGCGCTCCGGGGTGAGTGGTTGACTTTCCCCAATCCTGGCAGTCGCGGCAGGGTTGTTCACTTCGGCGGGGCGTTCGCCTTCCAACCGTCAGCTAGTTTCTTCGCCAACTCCTCGACCACCGTCTTGTTCGCCTCCACGCCGGCCACGTTCGTGTCCTCGGCCGGGTCCGTCTTGTGGTCGTACAGTTCGCGGGCCACCGCCTCCGTCGTCCCCTCCTTCCGCCACTCGACGTACCGATACCGCTCCGTCCGCACGGCGTACCCCATCAGCGGGCCGGTCGGCTTGCCCGGCTTCCGCGGGTACTGGCTGAACGCCGCCGCCTTCCACGTCTTCGCCGGGTCGTCGAGCAGCGGGGCGAAGCTGTACCCCTCCACGCCGTCCGCCTTCGGCAGCCCGCACACCTCGGCCAGCGTCGGGTAGATGTCCACGAACTCCACCAGCCCGTCGCACGTCTTGCCGGTCGCCTTCTGACCGGGCACGCTCATCACCAAGGCCGCACGGGTGGCCTGCTCGTAGTTGGTGTGCTTGCACCACATGCCGTGGTCGCCCAGGTGCCAGCCGTGGTCGCCCCACACGATGACCACCGTGTTGTCGGCCAACCCGTTCTCCTTCAAGGCGTCCAGCACTCGCCCCAACTGGGCGTCCATGTAGCTGACGGCCGCGTAGTACCCGTGCACCAGTTTCCGCTGCGTCTCGGCCGGCAGCGGACCCGACTTCGGCATCTCGTGGTACGCCCGCAACTCCCCGCCGAACTGCGGGCCGTACTTGGGGGCGTCCTTCGGCGGGTCGCTACTCGCCGCCACCGGCAGCTTGGCCGGGTCGTACAGGTCCCAGTACTTCTTCGGGGCGACGAACGGCAGGTGGGGCTTGGCGAACCCGACCGCCAGGAAGAACGGCTCCTTCTGCCCCTTGCGGTCCTTCAGGATTTCGATGGCGCGGTTGGCCGTCCAGCCGTCGTTCAGGGTGGCGTCGTCCACCTCCGGGGCCTCGACCGCCAGCCCGCGGACCTTCATCGGGTCTTCCCCCTTCTCCTTCGCGTCGGCCTTCAGCTTGGCGAGCAGCTTCTGCCCGTCGGGGCCGAACCCCTTCCCCTTGGTGGCTTCCCACGGCACGCTCCAGCTCGGCTCGTCGTTGTAGCCGGGGTGGTAAATCTTCCCGACCCCGTGGGCGTAGTAGCCGTTCGCCTTGAAGTGCTGCGGCAGGGTGACCACATCCGGCAGCGCCTTGCGGAAGTGCGTGACGAGGTCGTACACCTGCGTGCTGTCCGGGCGGCGGCCGGTGAGCAGACTCGACCGCGACGGGCTGCACACGGCTTGCTGGCAGTAGGCGTGGGTGAACGTGGTGCCCCGCTTGGCGAGGGCGTCCAGGCTCGGCGTCTTGGCGTGCGGGTCTCCGGCGGCGGCGATGGCCGGCTTCAGGTCATCGACGGCGACGAACAGCACGTTCTTCTTCGGCGCATCCGCCGCGAGGAGCGGGACGGCGCACAGCACCAGGGCGGAGAGGGTGCGAAGCACGGGATGACCTCCGGGGAGAAAGGTGAGGGGAGTGTACCGAAACCTCCAACCCGTACCATGCCCCGGACCCCATCCGCGAGGCGAACATGGACCTACACCTGACCGGGCACACGGCCGTCGTCACCGGCGGGGCGAGCGGCATCGGGCTGGCGACGGCGCGGGCGTTCGCCGCGGAGAATTGTTCGCTGCTCCTGTGGGATCACGACGCGGGGGTGGCACAGACCGCCCGCGAGTTGGCCGACGAATTCGGCGTGTCGGCGGTCGGCACGGTGGTGGACATCACGGATTTCGATGCGGTGAAACGGGCCGCGGACGCGGCCGGGGCGGTCGATCACGTCGTCCACTGTGCCGCCGTCGGGTCGGGCAAGTTCGGTTTCCCGTTCACCAACCTGTCGCCCGCCGACTGGCCTCGTGTGTTGAACGTCAACGTCCTCGGCATGGTGAACGTGGCCCACGCACTCGCCCCGCGGATGGTCGAAGCGAAGCGGGGCACGTTCGTCTTCCTGGCGTCGGTCGCCGGCCAGATCGGTTCACCCACCGACCCGCCGTACAGCGCGAGCAAGGCGGCCAACATCAACTTCGCGCAGTGCATGGCGAAGGATTTGGCGAAGCACGGCATCCGTGTGAACACCGTCTGCCCCGGCATGGTGCAGACGCCGCTAAATCGCGCCGTGTGGCAGGCGTGGTACGACCAGACGCCGGAAGCCGAGCGGCTGAGCTACGAGGAGTGGGCGGGGCGGAAGGTGCGGGACGTGGTGCCGCTCGGCCAGTGGCAGACGCCGGACGACATCGCCGCCATGATCGTGTTCCTGTCGTCTGAACGGGCGGCGGCGGTGACGGGGCAGACGGTCAACGTGGACGGCGGGTTCGTCATGCACTGGTAGCGTGACGGGAAGCGATCCTGGAAAGTGCTGAGACCCTGGGGATCCTTGCGGCTTCCCAGGGTCTTAGTGTTGAGTGCCATGACTCAGCGGAGGAGAGAGGATTCGAACCCCTGATACCCTTTCGGGTATTTCCGCTTTCGAGGCGGACGCAATCGACCACTCTGCCACTCCTCCCAACTCCGGTATTCTAACCCGCCCTTTTCTGCTGGCAAGTCGTCGTCGGACTTGCCAGGGTGTCAGTCAACTCACGCTCAGTGATTTGCCGTTGTCGGCCGCCGTCAAATTCAACAGGAACGGCGCCGCCCGCGCCGCCCAGGCGTCGGCCTTGGGGTAGGAACTCGCCCCGTCGTTCCACGCCTTCCGCAGCATGTCGGTGTCGATCACGCCGGGGTTGAGCGGCACCGCCGCCATGCCCCGCGGCAGTTCCTGGGCGAGAGCCTTCGTCAGCCCCTCCACGGCAAACTTGCTGGCACAATACGGGGCCACCTCCGGCGAGGTGCTGCGCCCCCACCCGCTGCTCAGGTTGACGATCACGCCCGCCTTCTTCGCCACCATCGCCGGCACGAACGCCCGGATGACGTTGGCGATGCCCTTCACGTTCACGTCGATCAGCCGGTCGAAGTCGGCGGCCGGCACCTCCCACAGCACGGCCGGGGTGTTCATCACGGCCGCGTTGTTGATGAGCAGGTCGGGCTGGCCATGCGACGCGAGGATGGCGGTTGCCCACCCGGACACAGCGGCCGCGTCGGTCACATCCACGGCGGTGAAGGCGTGCGGTGCAGGGAAAAGCGTGGCCAACTCCGCAACGTGTGTGGCACTTCGCCCACACCCGATCACCGTGCATCCGGCGTTCACGAGTTGTGGCACCAGCGCCCGGCCCAGCCCGCGGGTGGCCCCGGTGATGACGACGAGTTTCGACATGGTGTAATCTCGGGGATCGAACGGGCGGACGGGGACGTTGTAACGACCCGGCGGCGGGTGTGTACTCCGATGGCGGCTGGTCTACAACGACCGCACGCCGTGCGATTCCGCCCGGCGACTCCGTTTCGAGGTTCCCGCCCGTGCGCATCGCCCCCATCGTCGTTTCCCTCCTGCTCGCCTCCGTGGCCACCGCTGCCGACCCGAAGGCCGACGCCGACAAGTTGGCCGACAGCCTGAAAACGTGGGAGAAAGCGAAGGAGGAGTGCGGCGGAGACTACTCCTACCAGGTGCGGTGGTCGTCGGCGTTCGGGTTCGGGCACACGACCACTGTGACGGTGAAGGGGAACAAGGTGGTGGAGCGGAAGTACGAGGAGTTCGGGCGTGCCGAGGGCGGCAAGCCGGCTGAGGCGAAGGAGAAGTGGGTGGAGTCGGGCAAGGATCTCGGCACGCACAAGGAAGGGGCGGCGGCCCGCACGGTCGATGATCTGTACGCCGTCGCCAAGAAACTGTGCGAGGACAAAGTGCCGGACGGCCACGTCCGCGGCGTCGGGTTCGACAAGCAGGGGGTGCTGGCCTATTGCTACACCCGCGACACCCGCATCGCCGACGACGCACCGCTGGCCGGCGTACCCGGCATCCAACTCACCCTGAAGGCGAAGAAGTGAGCGTCACTTGAGCGGCGTGCCGAACACCTGCACCCAGTACGGCTCGCCCTTGTCGTTCTTGGCGACGGCCACGCCGATCTGGGTGTACTCGGCGTTGAGGATGTTGGCCTTATGGCCTGCCGAGGCCATCCACCCGGCCACCGCGTCCTTCGGCGACTGGTAGTTGTGGGCGATGTTCTCGCCCAGCGCGCGGTACTTGTAGCCGGCCGCCTTCGCCCGGTCCTCGAACGTCTTGTCGTCCAGGGTGTGAGCCAGTTTGCTCTGCTTGGCCATGTTCGCCGCGTGCGCCCGTGCCGCTTCGGTCAGCATCGGGTCGGCGACCAGTGGGTCGAGCTTCTCCTTCTTCCGTTCCTCGTTGGTGGCGTCGAGTACCGCCTGCTCGTCGGCGGTCAGTTTGAACTCGGCCTTCTCCTTCGGCGGGTCGGCCTTCCTCGGCTCCTCGAGCGGACCACCCGCCACGGCCGTCAGAAATGCGACCGCCATTACCATGTGCGTCATGATGTTCTCCGGGTGGTGCCAACGGGTTGCGGCCGGGTCGGTCTACTTCGGGCTGCCGAACACTTGCACCCAGTACGGCTCGCCTTTGGCGTTCGTGGCGACCGCCACGCCGATGTGAGTGAAATCGTTGCTCAACAGGTTCCGGCGGTGCCCCTTCGAGTCCATCCACCCGTCCACCACCTCGGCCGGCGTTCGCTGATTCCAGGCGATGTTCTCGCCCACCGTGCGGTACTCGTACCCGGCCGCCCGCACCCGCTCGGCCGCCGTGCGGCCGTCCAGGCTGTGGGACAGCCGGTCCCGCTTGGCCATCCGGTCGGCGTGCCGTTCGGCAGCGTCGGTCAGTCGCGGATCGACGGTGAGCGGCGGAACGCGAGCCTTGCTCCGCTCTTCGTTGGTGAGAGAGATGACGGTCTGAACGGGGTCGGCTTCCGCCGTGCCGTGGGTGTCCCGCGGGGGCATCTGACCGCGGGGCAGCCGCTCGCCGGGGCTGGAACAGCCGGCCACGCCGACGACCAACAGCACCACCCATCGGTTCATCGCCCGCCCTCTGGGGTTGACGGCCATACTGCCGTGTCCAGGGCGGATAAGCAAGTGGAAGGGGCGAATTGCGCTCACCGACCGTTTGACAGCCGTTGCCGGGTCGGGTAGCCTCTAATGCCCGCCGGGTCGTCCGATCAGGTGACCCGCGGAGACGGAGCGCGCATCTGCGATCCGATGACCAGTTCGACCGGCTCAGGAGTTGCCCATTATGGCCAGGCAATCGGCGGTGTGGTTCGCGATCGCTATGACCCTCACCGTGCTGACATGCGGCTGTCGCAAGCCCTCCACGATCACCCCCACCGGCTCGAACACGTCGATCATCAACGTGACGTGGGACTCCGTCCCAGGCATCGGTGCGGACACCGAAGTGTTCGTGAACGGAACCAAGGTGGGGCAGGTAGGCCGGCAGGCGTCGAGGGCGTTCAATTTCATCCCCAGTTCGGGCGATAACGTTCTGGAGTTGCGCTACAACGACCTCGCGGCGAAATGTTATTGGAAGGGGAGTTTCGCCGCGAAACCCGGGTACGTCTTTTCGATCTCATTTCAGAACATGAGCGATGGCACCTTCCTCATCATTTCCCGATCCGACTCCGCGGCGATACCGACCGAACCGGCGATTCTGAACGTGCACTTCGAGGACACCCTTGCCGAAATGGTTACCAGCGAAGAAATCATGGTATCCCGCAAGGGTGCAGACCTACCGAAATCGAAATCGTACACCATCAGTCAGGCGGTTGACATTTCGGAGGCGAAGTCTCGACTGACGACCGCCGGGGTGAATTATGAAATCCTTCAGGCGAGTGTGACGCGTCAAATCGAAAACAAGCGAGGCATTTCGCTGAGCACCAGCAAGACCGTCACCCCTGGGGTGGTCATTCGAGGCGACTCTGGCGGCACGAAATACAGAGTCATTTGGTACAACCAGATCCGCAAAGGCACGGTGGAATTCCAGACGCAGAACGGGCCGATGTTCGTCCCATTCAGCTATGTCGAAGACGCGCGGGCGGACGCCATCCCGCAGGAGTAGGAACAGGTAGCCTGGGTGCCACGTTCGCACCAGTCGGAACGCCCTCCCCCTCGTCGCAAATCCTCAACACGCTGGCCCCCCCCTCCCCGGTCGAGAGGCATCGCTTCACCGGCCGAACAGCTTCTTGAGCGCGCGGACGAACCCGCTGGCGGTCGGCGTCTTGGTGTTCCGCCCGGCTACCTTCGGCGGCGGGGGAGTAATGCCCAGCGCCAGCCATTCGGTGACGGGCAGCCACGGGTACAGGTCGAGGAGCAACTCGTCGCACGACTGGTACCGCTCGTGCGGCTGGTTGTGGCCCATCCTCTGCACGATGCGGTCCAGTTCGGGCGACACCTGCGGGTTCAACTCGCTCGGCGGCGGGACGGGGTGCAGTTGGCGGGCTTTCAGTTTGTCGCCGGCGTCGCCGAGGAACGGCGAGCGGCGGGTGAGCAGGGTGAAGAAGGTGGAGCCGAGGCCGTAGATGTCCGAGCGGGCGTCGATGTCGCACCCCCACGCCTGCTCCGGGGCGACGTGGTCGATCTCCTCGGCGTACTCCTTCGTCTTGATGCGCGTCGTCACCCGCGCCCACGGGTTCTCCAGCATGTGCGTCAGGCCGAGGTCGATCAGCTTCACCCGCCCGTCGGCCGTCAGGGCGATGTTGGCCGGCTTGATGTCGCGGTGGAACAGCCCGTGGGCGTGGGCGAACTTGAGCACCACCGCCACGCGGGCGACGTGCCGGGCGACCGCGTTCGGGTCGAT
>JANNDF010001053.1:0-3031 GCA_031387445.1 Planctomycetia bacterium | reverse complement strand
CTTCTTCTCGTCGGCCGCGATCACGCCAGCCACGGTGAACCCGAACCCGGCCAGCAACAGTGCAGCCACACCGAACTTGCGGAGCATGAGCGAACACCCTCGATACGAAGAGTAAGGATCCCAGGCGGCGCGAGACGCGCGGCCCGCCGGACTATAACCTCAGACGATATCGAACGGAACCGAATTCGCCCCACGACCCGCTTTTTCGTAAACTGCCAGCACGACCGCCCGAACAGGGCGTGACGAGCCTCCCGCAGCCACCTCCGGCTCCGTTTCTTCACCCCCGTTCGGCGTGTCACAGTCGGGCTGTCGCCGAGTGCGGGTGAACCGGGGTCACAGACTCCGGCTGTCGCAAAACACCCCGATTCCCATGAAATCGTCTTCCGCCGGGAGTTCCTCGGCCATGCGTTCGGCGCTGTTCGAGTACGCCCTCAAGGGCCTGTTCCTCAGCCTGTGGGCGTACCTGGTGGCGGCCCACCCGAACTGGGCGACCGTCGGCGGCGTCCTCCTCTGGACCCTCGCCGGCACCGGCGTCGGCTTCCTGCTCGGCTGCGGGCAGCAACTCCTCCGCGGGTACAACCCCGTGAAGAACCTGCCCGGCTTCCTGCTGCTGGTGCTGCTCGACAGCCCGTTCTTCCTGTACATCGGGGTGGTCGGCGGGTTAGGCCTGGGACTGGTGTTGGGGACGACCCCGCCGCCGCCGCCGACGGCCGAACAGCTCGAAACGCTCCTCAACTTCGGCGGCGGGCTGGCGACCGTCCAAGCCCCCCGCCTGCCGGCGGAGGCCATCATCTACTTCGCCGTCGCCGGGTTGCTCGGCGGCATGAGTTTCGCACTCGTGCGGCGGCTGCGGCCCGGCCTCCCGCGGCTGGTGGCCGGGGCGGGGGTGGCGGTGGTGATCGTGGCGGTCGGGCTGTACGGCGGGGCGTCGATCGGCCTGTTCGACCCGGACAGCTCGTCCGACGAGGCGATCGCGTTCACCCGGCTGCTCGGCGTCCTGCTGTTGGCCGGTCTGCCGTTCTTCTACCTGCTGACGGTGTGCGGGGAGACGGACGAGACCGAAGTGGAGATCGCCGCCCTGTGTGCCGTCCTCGGCCTGGCGCTCTTCTTCCTCCGCCCGCTGGCCCAATTCGACGGCGGGGCCGACAAGTACGTGTTCCTCCTGCCGGTCGTCATTTACTTCTTCTACGCCACGCGGGTGATGCTCCGCCTGCGGGTGTTCAAGCACACCGTCCGCGGGTACGGCTACCTGTCCATCGGCCGGGTCCGCGACAGTCTCGTCAGCTTCGGCAAGGCACTCTCACTCGACAAGAAGAACCAACTGGCGGCGAGCGGGCTGATGCAACTCCACCGCAAGGTGGACGTGACCGCGCTCGACCCGGACACCGTGCAACTGCTCAACTTCGACTTCTGCCTGAAGTTGGCGAACGACGGGCTGGTGGCCGGCACGCCGACGGCGGAGAAACGGACCGAGGCGCTGCGGCTGCTGGATCTGGTCGAACAGTACCGCCCGCCGCTCCGCCCGCGGGTGGACTACCTGAAAGGGGTGGCCTACACCCACGCCAAAGACTTCGACATGGCCGCGGGCTACCTGTCTCAACTGCTCGACCCGACCCACCCGGCCGACGCCACCAGCCGCAACGCCGTGCTGTTCGACGGCTGGAACCTGGCTCTGCGACTACACCCGGAACTCGTTCGTCGGCTGGGTCCGCCGCTGCTCGAACAACCCGGCCGGCGGGTCGAGGCCATCGCCGCCATTCAACGGCAGTTGGCCAAAACGCCCGAAGACCCGGCGACCACCGAACTGCGAAACCTCGTCTATTCCGGGCTGACCGAGGGCGAGTTCCTGGCCGCCGCCGCGCACGGCCCGCCGCCGGAGTTCAACTACGACTACGTCGAGCAACTCGGCCTCGCCCTGGTGGACGACAACAACCCCGATCAGGTGGAGCGCGGCACGGCGTTCCTGCGGATGGCCGGTCGCGGGTTGCCCCAGCGGGGGCCGTGGATCTTCACCCGGCTGGCACAGGTCGCCGAGCGGATGAACGACCCCGAAGCCGCCCACGGGTACTGGCAACAGGTCAAGCGGACCGGCCTTCTCGCCGGCCCGCAGCGCCTGGCGGCCGATCAGAAGGCGCTCTACTTCGCCGGGCTGGACAAGCTGGTGGCGGACGCCGTGCGGCGGGGCGACTACCCGGCGGCGGTGGCCGACCAGCGGACGATTCTGGAAGGCGGTCGCGAGGACGTGAACACCCTCCGCACGCTGGCTGAACTGCACGCCAAGAACGGCGACCCGCTGAACGCCCTGCTCATCACCTCGCGGGCGCTCATCCTGGCGAAGACCGACCCCGACTTGCTGGCGAAGAAGGACAGCTACTACTACTCGGTGGACGTGGAGAAGATTCGGCAGGTGAAGGACAAGGTGGCCCCGTGGTTCGACGTGGAGTACTGCCTGACGAAGGCCCGCAAGGTGGCCGACAGCAAGGAACCGGACCTGGACACGATCGAGTACGGGTTGCACCTGGCGAAGCTGGCCCGCGTGCTGACCCCGAAGAGTCATGCGGCGATGGTGGCCGAAGCCCGGCTGCTGCTGCGGAAGGGCGAGCGGGACGCCGGGGTGAGCCTGCTGGAAGACGTCCGCGAGCAGGAGAAGGGGAGCGGGGAAGAGGAAGATGCGTGGTATCTGGCGACGCGGCTGCTCGGCGATTTGTACCTGAACGAGCTGAAGCGGCCCGACCTGGCGGTGGTGGCGTACAGCAGCTACCGCGGCTACCACAGGTCCGGGGCGGAGACGCTGTTCCAGTTGGCGCTGGCGCACGAGGCGGCCGGCAACACCCCCGCGGCGCTCAAGTGCTTCGAGTCCGTGACCGGGTACAAGGAGCACCCGCGGTACTGGGACGCGACCGAAGCGGTGCGACGACTGAAGGGGGAGTGAGGCGGTCGGGCGGTGGTGAGCCGGGAGCGTGAGCGACCGGAGGTGAATCGCTCCGGTCGCTCACGCTCCCGGCACGTCCTCACTGCCCCGCGTACTTCT
>JANNDF010000780.1:0-2438 GCA_031387445.1 Planctomycetia bacterium | reverse complement strand
CGCCCGGCAGGCGGCACCTACCTGAAGGCACCCATTGGAACTCGACACCTCCCGCGGCACCGTCCGCACTGCCGACCGCCGACGCCTGTTCCGGCCCGACTACGTCTCGTTCGCCGGCACGTATCAGTGCAACCTGAGTTGCCCGCACTGCTGCGTGCCCATCGAGTGGACCGACTACCTGCCCATCCCCGTCGCCCTGCGGTTCCTCGACGAGTGCCACGCCGCCGGCCTGCGTGTGCTCGGCTTCACCGGCGGCGAACCCTTCCTCTACCCCGACTTCCTCGTCGCACTCACCAAACGCGGCAGCGAACTCGGCTTCCGCTTCGACAAGCTGATGACCAACGGCCTGTGGCACAAGGATGCGGCGCACGCCGAGCAGGTGCTGACGGCGGTTCGTGATGCGGGGTTCACGGGCAAGATCGGCCTGAGCGTGGACAAGTTCCACGGCATGGAGACGACCCGGCTGGTCGAGTTCTGCAAGGCCGTGCGGAAGGTGTTCGACGATGACACCGCGTTGTCACTGAGCTACGCCAGCAGCGCCCCGGACAAGGGACTGGAGCCGATCCGCCGGCTGGCGGCGGCGGTCGACGGCGTCATCGAGTGGTCGGAGGTGCTGGGCCGGCATCTGATGGTGTCCGACGACTTCACCATGACGCTGAACTGGAACCACCTGGCCCCGGTGGAGCGGGCGGAGAAGCTGCCGACCGAGCGGTGGGACGGGGCGTGGTTTGCGGAGGACTACTGCGAGGGGCCGGGGCAGGCACTCATCGTGAACCCCCGCGGCGAAGTAAAACCGTGCTGCGGGTTCGCGTCCGACTTGGACCAACTGACCATCGGCAACATCCACCACCAGAGCGCGGAGGAGATCATCCGCGCCGGCCGCGAGCACCCGTATGTGGGCAAGCTGTTCCGCGACGGCCTGACCGCCATCCGAGATGAGATTCTGGCCCGCGACCCGGATGCGTTGCCCGGTGCGACCAACAATCACTGCTTCTTCTGCTGGTACGTGTTGACGCGGGGACTGGCGAACGGCGTGAACGGCGGCGGCGGCAAGGTGGGGAACTGGACCGACACGACGGCCAACTTCACCGGCCGGTTGGTGCAGTTAGGCGTGCGGAAGTAGGCTGGACTCTGCCCGACGGTGGCTTGCGTCGGGCACAGCCCGACCTTCGATCTCACCCGCGTCGGGCACAGCCCGACCTACTTCTTGGGCGTCGGGCCGAGCTTCGGGGTGAACAGGCCGGCGATCTGCTCGCTGATGCCGCCGGGATGAACTGCCATTCATCGGGGATGGTGCCGGCGGGCAGATGCCCGCACACCCGGAAAGCACCTCACGCCAGCATCTTCTTCACCAGTTCCCCCTTCACGTCGGTCAGGCGGAACTGCCGGCCCTGGAACTTGAACGTCAGCTTGGTGTGGTCGAAGCCGAGCAGGTGCAGCAGGGTGGCGTGCAGGTCGTGAACGTGAACCTTGTCGTCGGCCACGTTGAACCCCAGGTCGTCGCTGCTGCCGATCGTCTGCCCGCCCTTGATGCCGCCGCCGGCGAACCACATGCTGAACACGTTCGGGTGGTGGTCGCGACCGTCGTTGCCCCCTTGCACCATCGGCGTGCGGCCGAACTCCCCGCCCCACACCACCAGCGTGTCGTCCAGCATTCCCCGCGCTTTCAGGTCGGTGATGAGTGCCGCGCACGCCTGGTCGGTGGCCTTGCAGTTCTTCTTCAGGCCGTTCGTCAGGTCGCCGTGTTGGTCCCACGCCTCGTGGTAGATCTGCACGAACCGCACGCCCTTCTCCACCAGCCGGCGGGCGAGCAGCACGCTGTTGGCGAACGTCGGCTTGCCCGGTTCGGCCCCGTACATCTCCAGCGTCTTCTTGTCCTCTTTCGTCAGGTCCATCAGTTCCGGGGCGACGGCCTGCATCCGCCCGGCCATTTCGTAGCTGGCGATGCGGGTGGCGATCTCCGGGTCGCCGGTGCCGTCGAGCTTCAGCTTGTTCAGCGACGTGATGGCGTCGAGCGTGTCCTTCTGCAAATCGGCGTCGATCCCCTTCGGGTTGTTCAGGTACAGCACCGGCTCGGACCCGACGCGGAACGGCACGCCGGTGTACACGGTGGGCAGGAACCCGCTCCCCCAGCAGGCGTTCCCGCCGCTCGGCCCCTTCGATCCGGTGCTGAAGACGACGTACCCGGGCAGGTCTTTCGACTCGGAGCCGAGGCCGTAGAGCGACCACGCGCCGAAGCTCGGCCGGCCGAACTGCATCGCGCCGGTGTTCATCATGATCTGGCCGGGCGCGTGGTTGAAGGCGTCCGTCGCCATCGACTTCACGACCGCGATGTCGTCCGCGATGCCCGCGAGGTGCGGCAACAGTTCGCTGAGTTCGTGCCCGCTCTGGCCGTGCTTGGCGAACTTGAACCGCGGGCCGAGGCACTTCGAGTTCGG
>JANNDF010000779.1:0-6828 GCA_031387445.1 Planctomycetia bacterium | reverse complement strand
CGCCCGGCAGGCGGCACCTACTTCTTCTTTCGTTTGACGGCGGCGAACAGGTCGGACAGCGGCAAGCGGAAGCCGGGCAGCACCTTCCCGCCTTCGAGCACATCACCTGGGCCGACCCGCTTCGGCTTCTTCCCGCGGGTGTACACCGCCGCCGATTCGGTCGCCGGGTCGACCACCCACACCAGCCTGGTTCCCAGCTCGAACAACTCGGCGATCTTGCGGTCGATCTCGGCGGCCGTGTTCGACGGGCTGAGTACCTCGACGGCGAGTGCGGGGATAATGTTCCAGATGGCAGCCGTGGGGAGTTCCTCATCGGGCAACTCCGACCAGGGCACGAAGCTCACATCGGGGTACCGCACATTCTCCGCCAACATGCGGTACGGGTTATCTGCTCCCCCGACCAAGCCGAGGTCGTTGTCCGCCACGTAATTGCCAAGGAATCGAATGAGGGCGGCGGCAAGAAAGCCTTCAAGCGTGCCCATCGTCTTCTCCACCAGGGTGCCGTCGATCAGCTCGTACAGCCGCTTGTCGTCGCCTTCCAGAAAGCGAATGACATCCGCTTCGGTGGCGGTGCCCGGCGGCGGGTCCATGCGGATGCGGTGTAGTGGCACAAACCCCAGCCGCTCGTGCAGGTCGGCGGCGGTGGCGAACGGCGGGGCAACGGTGGGAGTTTTGGCGACCATGTGATCTGGCGAGACAGTGGTTACGGGATGCGGAGGCCGCGGCAGGTCTCCTCGTAAGTGCGTTCGAGTTCGAGCGGGACGAATCGATTCTCCGCGAACCACAGCGGCAGGGTCGGGAGCGGTTGACCCACCGCGAGTTCGTGTTCCCACGCTTCCAGCAAGAACCGCTCCCCGTCCATCCGACGGCGAAGGCCAACGGCATACAACGGCGCGGCACCTAGCACCGGCGGGTCGGCCCCCATCCGCTCGGCCAACTCCGCATACAGGTTCGCCCCCCGCTCGGTCACGGGATCGATCACCGTCACGCACACCCCCTGGTGCAACAGTGCGTGACACTTGGCGACGAACGCCTCGCGGTGGTCGGCGCGGTCCTTGTTCGATGGGCTGACGATCTCCACCACCGCTACCAGCCGGCGCAAGCGCCGCTCGTCGTACACCCGCACCTCGTACTCCGGCGGGTCGGGCGTCTCGGTGTCCAGAAGTAGGGCCGGGGCGGCCGGCTGCCAGGCCAGGGCCGTCCCGCCCCCACCCCCACCGGGTTCGGAAGGGTCGTCGTTCTCGTAAGTGGAAACGTCAAGTTCGGCCGCACGCCCGAGGTGGACCTGAACTCCGCTGCGATACTCTGGCGGCAGGAGTTCATTCAGTCGGAATGAAATGGGCGTCGGCCACGCCCCGTGGACTTCCTCCCACGAGGCGCGGAGCGAGGTCGGCGGGTGGAAGTGGTCGCGGAGCGGCATGGGATCCTCCGGTGCGATTGTACCACGTCGCGCCGTTCACCATTACGCCGCGGCGTACTTGTCGCGGAGCTTGTCCAGGAACTTCTTGCTGTCGGCCGTCACCTGCCAAGCGTCCGGCCAGAAGCACAGGTCGACGCACCACCAGTCGTTCGGCACGCCGGCCGCTTGAATGGCCGGGATGAGTTCGTCGAACTTCAGGTGCCCGGTGCCGAACGGGTTGTGCGTGCTCGTGTTGTGCTCGTTCAGGCTGCCATCGCTGTCGATGACGTGGACGTGGGTGATCTTCCCCTTCAGCTTGGTGAGCAGTTCGAGCGCCCCGCCGGCGAGCAGTTCCTTCTCGCCCTGGTGGTTCGCCCCGATGCCGGCGCACATGTGCGCGTGGCAGGTGTCGTACAGCACGCCGAAGTTCGGGTTGCCCTTCGCCCGCACGCCGTCCACGATGGCCAGGATTTCGCTCGGCTTGTTGAACAGGAAGCCCGGTTCGAACTCCCAGCACACGTTCAGCCCGAAGTCGGCAGCGATCTTGCTGCACTTGTCCCAGACGGCAATGAAGCGGTCCATGCCCGCCGCCACGCCCACCTTCTTCCCCTCGTCGGTGGTGAAGTAGTCCGGGGCGAGCACGGTATCGACGCGGATGGTCTTGGCGTCGAGGTCGGAGGCGAACGCGGACCAGCCGAGGAAGGCGGTGGTGTACGCGGCCGGGATTTCGTCCAGGATGCTGACCCCAGGCGTCTTGAACGCCCACAGATCCACGGCGATCCCGGAGAGCGCCAACCCGTGGTCAGCGATTTCCTTTTTCAATCGCTCGCGGCTCTTCTTGGTGGGGTGGGTGGCGGGCGACGGGTGCGGGCCGAAGCTGCCCAGTTCCACCCCGTCGTACCCCAGGTCTTCCAGTTTGTGCAGGATGGTGTGGAAATCGTTCGTCGGCTCGGTCTGGTTGAACAGGTACGCCCAGGTGCCGATGGAGATGCGCGCCTTCGCCACGGGAGAAGCCCTCGGGAATGGGGGTGAATGGGCCGATTGGCCTCGACATCCGCCGGGGTTCAACCTACTTTGACCGACCCGGTTCGTGCAGTGTAGAAATCCCACCCCACCGGCTCCGGGGGTTCGCCCGGAACTCGTCTGTGAACGGAGAGTTGTGGCGGCGAATGAGGTGTAAGGCTGGGCGGTTCCGCCGGTTATTCCAAGACTGGTGAGCCGTTTTTCCCATCGGCCGGCGCAAGTTCCCGGTTGTTCCCGCGAACTTCTCCTAAACACCCGGTGTCGGTGTGGCTCTGAACTCATGAGGACATTGAGCGTGAAACGCGTGACCGAACAATTTGACTCCAACACCGCCACCGTTGTGGACCGTCGCACCGCCCCCAAGCTGGTGATCGGGTTGATTCACGGGGAATTGGCCCGCGGGCTGGAAATGCACTTCAAGGCGGCCGGCTGGCGTGTCTGCTCGGCCGACACCGCGGCCGAGTTGCGGAACAAGGCGCAGGGCAGCCGGGCGGCGGCCATTGTGTTGGCGGCCGGCGTGTGCGGCGGCGAGAGCGGCTACTTGACGTGCGCCAAGCTGGTGCTGTCGTTGCCGAATGTGCGGGTGGTGATGGTCGGGCCGGACGGCAAGCGGCAGGCCCGCTTCGCCAAATTCGCCGGCGCTGCCGCCTACCTGCCCGACACCGCCACCACCGCCGAACTGGTAAAGCAGATCGGCCCGGTGCGGTGACGCAAAGCCGACGGATCTCCGCAAGTCGCCGTTCGCCCTGCGAGCGGCGATGTTGTTTTCTATCGCCCATTTTTCGCGCATTCGTGCCCGATGTCGTGGCGTACCGCCATCCCTTCCGCTCTGCGGCACCTTTCCAGTAACTGCCACATTCCCTGCATTTCCATCTCCTGAAGCGATGGTCGGGCTCGAGGCTCAGGCGGATAGCACCCTCGGCACGCAGATTGCACAGTCTGGCACCCAATCGCGTCGGCCCCACCCCATCTCCCCCCCGGTTCGCCCAAATGCGACTGCATCTGTCTGTGTTAGCACTGCTGGCATTCGCGACCTTCGGATTCGCCGAGGAGAAGAAGGCCGCGGAACCCGATCCGGCCAAGACGCCGGCGATGAAGGCGGACGTGGACACCGCGAAGACCGAAGCCCTCGCCGCCGCCAAATCGGCCGACGACAACGCTCACAAGTATTCGGACATCGCCTGGCTGCTCATCTCGTCCGCGCTGGTCATGCTCATGATGCCGGGGTTGGCCCTCTTCTACGGGGGTATGGCCCGGCGGAAGAACGTGCTCGGCACCATGATGCACACGTTCATCGCCCTCGGGCTGATCGGCGTGCAGTGGGTGTGCGTCGGGTACTCGCTCTCATTCGGCGAGAGCAAGGGCGGGGTGATCGGGTTCAGCCCGGAGCTGTGCTTCCTGGGCAGTGAGGCTGCGGTCGGCAAAACGGAAGACGAGGTGAAGAAGGAGAACCCGACGTTCACCGACGAGCAGGTGAAGGACGCGGCGGCGAAGGCGAACCGGTTCAAGACGTTCCCGAACACCAAACTGCCCCTCTACCTGCACGTCATGTTCCAGGGCATGTTCGCCATCATCACGGTGGCGCTCATCAGCGGGGCGTTCGCCGAGCGGGTGAAGTTCCTCAGCTACTGCATCTTCGCCCTGCTCTGGACGACCCTGGTGTACGACCCCATCGCCCACTGGGTGTGGGCGTTCAACTGGACGCCGGACGACAAGGGGGCGCTGTCGGCGGCCGGCATTCTCGGCCAGAACGGGGCCATCGACTTCGCCGGCGGCACGGTGGTTCACATCGCCGCCGGGGCGAGCGGCCTGGCGGCGGTGCTGCTGCTGCGGAAGCGGGGCGGGTACGGCAAGCAGACGTTCCACCCGAACAGCATGATCCTGACGCTGCTCGGGGCCGGCCTGTTGTGGTTCGGCTGGTTCGGGTTCAACGGCGGGTCGGCCCTGATGAGCAACGGCCAAGCCGTCAGCGCGTTCACCGTGACCCAGATCGCCGCCGCCACCGCCGGCCTCGGCTGGACCATCGTCGAGTGGCTGCACCGCGGCAAGCCGACGGCCCTGGGGTTCGCCTCCGGGCTGGTGGCCGGGCTGGTGGCCATCACCCCGGCGAGCGGGTTCGTCGCCCCCGGCGGGGCGCTCGTTATCGGGCTGGTGGCGGGGGTGGCGTGCTACTGGGCGGTGGCGGCCAAGACCCTGCTCGGGTACGACGACTCGCTCGACGCCTTCGGCATCCACGGCGTCGGCGGGTTCATCGGCGCCATCCTCACCGGGGCGCTGGTCGCCCTGCCGCTGTGGGCGTTCGGGGCGGAGATGAGTCCGGAGGCGTTCCCCGGCAAGCTGAACGAGGGCAAGACGGCGGTGGACGTGCCGGCCCAGTTGAGCATCCAGGCCATCGCCGCGTGCGGGTCGGCCGTGTACGCCTTCATCGTCACCGCCATCCTGGTGCTGCTCATCGACAAGACCATCGGGTTCACGGTGAAGCCGAAGGACGAGGCGATCGGGCTGGACCTGAGCCAGCACGGGGAGATCGGGCTGGACGTGGGGCAGATCGAAGAAGAGCTGGCCGTGCCCGAGCCGAAGGCGGCGGCCAAGCCGCCGGCCAAGTTCAACGGGCACAGCGACCGGTTCACGGTCATCCTCGACGGGGCCGACCCGAAAGAAGTGCAAACCCTGTGGGCGGACCTGTGTAAGCCGACCGACAAGCCGCCCCGCCCCGAGTTCGTGGCCGTGTACAAGTACCTGACGACCATGACCGGGAACAAGTTCAAGTTCCGCGGCGGCGACCCGAAGGACATCAAGAAGAGCCTGGAGAAGCTGTTCGAGGACGGTCTGGACGCGAGTGTGAAGTCGCACGTGGAGCACTAGCGCGGGGAGTCATCAGTCATCAGTCATCAGTCATTCGCCGAGGCAGCGGGCCGACCGATGACGCACTCTCCCGTTGCCATACCGCTAGTGACTAGTGACTAGTGACTAGTGACGAAGGACGACCCATGAAACTGATCGTCGCCATCATCCGTCCGGAGCGGCTGGACGAAGTCCAGCAGGCGCTCGCCGAGCGGGACGTGTACCTGATGACCGTGTCCGACGTCCGCGGGTGCGGGCGGCAGCGGGGGCACACCGAGGTGTACCGCGGGCAGGCGGTGCAGACGCGGCTGATCCCCAAACTGAAGTTGGAGATCGCCGTCAACGAGCCGTTCGTCGAGGCCACCGTCGAGGCCATCGTGCACTCCGCCCGCAGCGGCGACACGGGGGCCATCGGGGACGGGAAGATCTTCGTGCTGAACCTGGAAGACGCCGTCCGCATCCGCACCGGCGAGAGCGGCCCAGACGCCATCGGACCTTGACCGCCGTCCGGTGAACCCCGCTGTTATGCCGGGGGTTGCTTGTCACCTTCACCCCCCGGCATCACTGCCGGGGTTCACCTTGCGCCCCCTCCCCCGGTGGCTCGCCGTTCGCTACGCTAATTCGGCCCGATCCCCCGACCCTGGGAGCCGACCCGTGACCAACCTGACCAAGTTCGCCGCCCTCGCGGTGGCCGTCGCCCTGACCGCCGCCGTCGCCCGCGGCGAGGACAAAGTCGAGAACCCCGAGTTCAAGGGGTGGTCGAAGTACAAGGCCGGCACGTCGGTCGTTCTGAAGATGAGCACCGAGGCCGGCGGTCAAAAGTTCGAAGCGACCATGACGAACAAGCTGCTCGAAGTGAAGGACGACAAGCTGGTGGTGGAGACGGAATCGGTGACCAAGTTCAACGGCATGGACATCAAGGCGCCGGCCCAGAAGCGGGACGTGGCCAAGACCCTGGATAAGGCGCCGATGGGGTTCGACGCCAAGACGGGCAAGCCGGAAGGCACCACCGAAGAGGGCAAAGAGAAGGTGAAGATCGGCGGCACCGAGTACGAGTGCAAGTGGTACAAGTTCAAGAGCAAGCAGAAGTTGCCGACCGGCGAGGAAGAGGTGGAAGGGCAGATCTGGATGAGCGACGACGTGCCGGGGACGATGGTGAAGATGACCTCCAAGACGAAGGCCGGCGGGATGACCCTGGAAGCGACCGAAGTGACCATTAAGAAGTGAGCGATACCCGGAGGGGCACCCACATGGGGTGCCCCGACTGTTGGGCCTCCCATGTCCGACTCCGTCCGCCCCGGCCGCTACCGCCACTTCAAAGGCCACGAGTACGAGGTGCTCGGCGTCGCCCGCCACAGCGAGACGCACGAACCGCTCGTGGTGTACCGCCCGCTCTACGGCGACGGCGGGTTGTGGGTCCGCCCGCTGGGCATGTTCACCGAGACGGTGACGCACGAGGGGAACGTGGTGCCGCGGTTCGCCTTCATTGGTGAACCCCGGCAGTGGGGGGGGGGGGGGGGTTTTAGAACAACAAAAACCCCCCCCCAAAAGCCCGGGGGGGG
>JANNDF010000728.1:0-12258 GCA_031387445.1 Planctomycetia bacterium | reverse complement strand
CTTCAACGGCCTGGACAAGGCCATCAGGCTCATCCGCGGCAGCAGCGGCAAGCCGGACGCGGCCGAGAAGCTGAAGGCCGAATTCACCCTCGACGACGAACAGGTCACGGCCATCCTGGACTCGCAACTGTACAAGATCGCGCAGTTGGAGATTCAGAAGATCCTGGAGGAGTTGAAGGAGAAGGCGAAGGAGGCCGAGCGGATCGAGACGCTGCTGAAGTCCACCAAGAAACTGTGGGGCGTGGTGCGGGACGAGTTGGAAAAACTGGGTGAGTCGGCGTTCGTGGTGCGGCGGAAGACCCGCATGGCGTCGGAGGAGGACGTGCTCACGTTCAGCGAAGAGGCGTACATCGTCCGCGAGAACACGAACGTGGTGCTCACCCGCGACGGGTGGATCAAGCGGGTGGGCCGGTTGCAAGCGGTGGAAAGCACTCGCGTGCGGGAGGGCGATGAGGTGATTGCGGTGGTGCCCGGCAGCACGCTCGACAACGTCATCTTCTTCACCGACGACGGCACCGCGTACACCCTGCGGATCAACGAGGTGCCGGCCAGCACGGGGTACGGCGACCCGATCACCAAGTTCTTCAAGCTGGCCGACAACGTCAAGGTGATCGCCGCCGTCAGCACCGACCCGCGGTTCACACCGCCCGACCGCGAAGCGAAGGGCAAAGACCCCGGCGGCCCGCACCTGCTCGTCGCCACCTCCGGCGGGTACGTGTTCCGCCTCCCGCTCACCGCCTACAGGGTGGAATCGACAAAGGCCGGGCGAAAGTATGCCAAGCCGGACGACGGTGGCAAGGTAGTGCTGGTGACAACCCTGACCGGCGAGGAACAGGGGGTGATGCTGGCCAGCCGCAAGGGGTGGGTGATCCACTTCGCCTTGGACGAGGTGAACATCCTGGCCGGCGTGGGCAAGGGCGTGATCGGCATCAAGGTGGAGGACGACGACGCGTGCGTCGGCGGGATGGCGGTCGGCGGCGGGCGGTTCGACAAGTTGCTCGCCGAAGCCGAGAGCGGGGTGGTGAAGGAGTTCGGCATCGGGGCGTACTCGCAGCAGCAGCGGGGCGGCAAAGGCCGCGAGCACAAGCGGACGCCGCTCGCCCGCATCGTCCCGCCGACGATTGAGTTGGTCAACTGGGACGAGGTGGAGGGGAAGAAGCCGAGCAAGAACGGCACGCACGAGTGAGCACGATGGACGCCCCGACCGCGAGCGAACTGCAAGCGCACCCGGTGGTGCAAGCCGCCTTCGCCGCCGCCTGGGCCGACTCATTCCCCGATGATCCCGTTCTGCGGCACGAGGAAGGCGGGTACATTTACACAAACCCGTCATCCGGAGATGTGACCGCTCGTCTCGCGCCGCCGGGAGAATTGAAGGAGTTGGATTTATCGTACCCACCACCGCTGAACGGGTTTTACTTGGTAGCGACCTACCACACGCACCCGAATCCAGTCGCCGACATGTTCGACCCGACGCCGAGTGACGCGGATATTCGTGAAGCGGACGGATCGGGCGTACCGTGGTTCGTGATCTCGGAAGAAGAGGTCTATGTCGTCGGGCCAGACACTCGGCTCGGCGGGTTCACCGGACCACCCGGTTATCCCATTTGAGAGGGCATGTGAAATGTCTCTTGTCCAAGCGCCTCCGACCGTCACCCGACAGCAGGCCGTCGCAATCGCCGAAGCAGACGCCATCCCAGTGTACCGCAACCTCGACAACCTGACCCTCGAAGTCAGTCTTCAAGACGACGGCTGGCACGTGGACTACTGGATGCGAAAACCGCGGTGGGCGGGCGGCGGGCCACACTACGTCATCGACGCCGCGACTGGTGCGATCCTGAGCAAGCGCTACGAACAGTAACCCGCCACACCGAACTCGCATTCCGAGACTTCACACATGTCCGCCGTTTCCCCCACCAAAACCTCAAAGTACACCACCGACCAGATCACCGCGCTCGAAGGGCTGGAGCCGGTGCGGGTGCGGCCCGCCATGTACATCGGCGGGGTCGATTCCAAAGGCCTGCACCACCTGGTGTGGGAGATCGTGGACAACTGCGTGGACGAGTACCTGAACGGGTACGCCGACCACATCACGGTGAACCTGCACAAGGGCGGGGACAGTATCACCGTGGTCGATAACGGCCGCGGCATCCCGGTGGATACGCACCCGAAGTTCAAAATCAGCGGCCTGGAACTGGTGCTCACCAAGCTGCACGCCGGCGGCAAGTTCGACAACAAGGACACCAACTACTTCTACAGCGGCGGACTGCACGGGGTCGGGGCGAGTGTGGTCAACGCGCTCTCCAAGAAGCTCGTCGCCACCGTCAAGCGGGACGGGCAGGAGTACCAGCAGACGTTTGCCAAGGGCATCCCGCAGACGAAGCTGGAAAAGAACGGCGCCGCCCGCGGCACCGGCACCTCGGTCTTCTTCCAGCCCGACGACACCATCTTCAAGACGACCAAGTTCGACGGCGAGACGATCCGCCACCGCCTCGAAGACATGTCGTACATCCACGCCGGGCTGAAGATCACCTTCAAGAACGAGGTGAGCGGCGAGACGTTCGACCTGTCGCACCCGAACGGCATCCCCGACTTCCTGGCGAAGGTGGTGACCGACGGCCAGAAGGCGGCCGTGACCGACACCATCTTTCACGCCAAGCGGGACACCGAAGACCGCATGGAAGTGGCCATGCAGTGGACCGAATCGACCGACGAGACCATCCGCAGCTACGTGAACGGCATCCGCACGCCGAACGGCGGTACGCACGAGAACGGGCTGAAGGCCGCCATCCGCAAGGCGGTGAACAACTTCATGGACACGCACAACGTCAACAAGAAGGGGATGCCGAAGATTACGGCGGAGGACATCCGCGAGGGGGTGGTGGCGATCATCAGCGTGTTCGTGCAGAACCCCGAGTTCGAGGGGCAGACGAAGCAGAAGCTGAACAACACCGACACGGAAGCGAAGGTGGACAACTTCGTGCGGTCGGGCCTGGAGACGTGGCTGAACAGCAACCCGAAGGCGGCCGACGACATCGTCGGGCGGATCGTGCTGGCGGCGAAGGCCCGCGAGGCCAGCCGGGCGGCGGTGGAAGTGACCCGCAAGAGCGCCGGCAACACCCGCCGCTTGAGCCTGCCGGGCAAACTGGCCGACTGCAAATCCCGCGAGCTGGGAGACAGCGAGTTGTTCATCGTCGAAGGCGACTCGGCCGGCGGCTCGGCCAAGCAGGGCCGCAACAACAACTACCAGGCGGTGCTGCCGCTGCGGGGCAAAATCCTCAACGGCGAAGACCTGCCGACGGTGAAGGTGCTGCAAAACCAGGAACTCGCCGACCTGACCAACGCGCTGGGCACCGGGGCGGGCGACAAGTTCCGCTACGAAGGCCTGCGGTACGGCAAGGTCATCCTGCTCATGGACGCCGACGCCGACGGCCACCACATCTGCACCCTGCTGCTCGACTTCTTCTTCCGCCACATGCCCGAACTCGTCCGCAAGGGGCACGTGTTCATCGCGCAACCGCCGCTCTACCGCATCGACGTGGGCAAAGAGACCTTCTGGGCGAAGGACGACGAGCACAAGGAAGAGATCCTCGCCAAACTGAAGGCGAACGCCAAGCCGGACATCACGCGGTTCAAAGGGCTGGGCGAGATGCCGTTCCGCGTGCTGAGTCAGACCACCCTCGACCCGAAGACCCGCACGCTGCTGAAGGTGGAAGTGGATTCGAACCTGGAAGCCAACGACGCCTTCCGCGAGCTGCTCGGCAAGGAGGCCGACTCGCGGTACCGGTTCATCATGGAGAAGGCGGACCAAGCGGTACTCGAAGAACTCGATGTGTGATGAGAAGTGGAAGCGGCCACGGATTGGACGGATGAAGGCAGGATCAGAACAGGACATGATCGAGAAGACAGGAAGGCATCGGACCCGGTCCTGCCGACCGCTTCTTTCCTCTGATCTGTTTTCATCCGTGTCATCCGTGGCCGCTTTTTTCATATCCTCCCCGTCATGTGGGATTTCGCACTCACCGCGTTCACGTCGATCCTGTTCCTGGTGGACCCGCCGGGGTGTATCCCCGCGTACCTCGCCCTCACATCCCGCTACGACCCGGCCAAGCGGAAGCGGACCGCCCTCGTGGCGTGCGTGACCGCCACGCTGGTAATGAGCGGGTTCGGCGTCGTCGGCGGGTGGCTGTTCCACTTCCTCGGCCTGAGTCTCCCGGCGTTCAAGATCGCCGGCGGGCTGGTGCTGTTCCTGGTGGCCATCGACATGATCCGCGCGCAGCGGAGCACACAGGAAGACCCGGAGGAGATGAAGGAGGGGAAGGCGGCGTCGGACGTAGCCATCGCGCCACTGGCCGTGCCACTGCTGGCGGGGCCGGCGGCGTTGTCAACCGTTGCGGTGCTGGTAGCGAAGGCGGACGGGAAGTGGGAACTGATCGGGATGGTTCACCTGGCGGTCGCCCTGACCGGGCTGACCGGCTACATCTGCTTCCGGCTGGCCGAGCCGATCCAGCGTCGGCTCGGCACCACCGGCATTCACGTCCTCGGCCGCATCCTCGGGCTGATCCTGGCCGGCATCGCGGTTCAGTTCGTCCTCGACGGCCTCCGCGGGGCGGGGGTCATCCCCGACGCCCCGCCGGCGCCTGCGGCCCACTGATCGTCACGGGTCGCGGGTGGCGAAACGGAGATATGCGAGACTGAGGAAGAACGCGATATACCCGAGGGAGATGCCACCGGCGACGACCCAGGAAGGCGTTTCGTTCCGCTGTGTCACCCGCACGAAGGACGCGGGCTGATACGATTCCGACATGGCGCGGGAGTTGATCTTCAGCAGGTCGTTGTAACGCGGGAGCAAGGCGTTCAGCACGTCCACGGTCACGAAGTACGGGTGCTCCTTGTCCTCCTTGTAGGCCATCGCCGGGCGAAAGATGTCGTTGAACGTCTTCAACCCGCCGACCACCCCGAGCAACACCATGAACAGCGCTGTCACAATAATCGCCGCGATCGCACTCCGGGTGAGGACCGCGACCAGGGTTGACACCGCGTACAGCACCGCGAAAGTGAAGGTGATGAGCGGGATGGTGAGCAGGAATGTGGGGTTCCAGTTGCCCGAGCGGAGGGCCATCACGATCCACACCCCGCCGACGCTCAAGCCGGAGATCATGAGCATGAAGATCAGCCCGCCGATGTACTTATACAGCAGCAGTTCCCAGCGGGCCATCGGCTTGGCGATCACCAGATCGAGCGACCCCTTCCGAAGCATGTTCGGGATGAAAAAGCCGGTCAGGATCACAGCGATCAGCAGGGTGACGGACGCGCCGACGACGTTGATCAACTTGTCCTGAACGTCGAACAGCGTATTTCCCACGGGGGAGGACGTGGCCCAGTCGAGCGAACCAAAGATGAATTTGACATCATACGGCCACCCCTTCGCCCCGTCCTTCACCTCCGCTTCCACGTCGAACGTGTATTCCGACTTGTCGGCCGAGGTCCGCCTGGTCACTTTCACATCGGCGATGTCGCCGTGAATCAGGAACTGGTTCTTGATGAAGTCTTGCATCATCTCGTCGGTCACGCTCGCCGCGTCCTGCGGTGACACCTTCGGCGTGGACGCGAGAAGCCACCTCCCGCCCGCCCGCTGTTTCGCCTCGAGCGCTTCTTCGGGGTCTTTCCCTTCGGGCACGATCTCGATTTCGGGCATTGTCGGCTGTGCGCCCCCTTCGCCACGCTCCTTCATGTGCAGGAGCACGTACTGCTCGGAGAACTTCGGCTGACTCCAAGCGTACACGACACTCGGGAACACCACTTTCACCTCTTGCCCCTGAGTCGGCCGACGGGGCGCGCCCGGTCCCCTCTGCCCGCCAGTGCCGTCATCCATCTGGGCGGTCAGCAGCAGCTTGTACGTGCCAGTGTGCCCTTTGCTCGCGTCCAACTTCTGAACGTCCGTTGCCGAGTACTTGAGAGGCAAGTTTTCCCGACTAATGACCCGTTCGATCTTCACCCGGTTGGCCACTTCCTCCGTGTCGGCCCCGCGGTTGCGGAAGACCTGGGGGAAGCGCTGAACGATACTCTCGAACCCCTTATCACCGCTATTCGGCTCGAATGAGAAGCTGAGCGCGAACAGGACGGTGAGAGCCACCAGCCCGAGCATCACGTAGATGATGAACCCGTCCACCGCCTCGCGGAACGAGTCCTTCATCACGGCCATGAAGTTGCGGAGCATTAGTCAACCCTCCGGGCGGCCACGGGACGAGCCACACGAACCGCCTTCTTGTTGCCGCCGCTCGTCCCTTCCACCAGTTTCATGAACACGTCCTCCAAGGTCTGCTTCTGTTCCACCAGGTGCCGCAGTTTCACCTTCTTCGTCCAGAGCAGTTCGAGCACCGGGTCGATGGCCTGACCGTCGGCCAACTCGACCTCCACCATGTCCCCGACCACGTCCACCTTGAACCCGGCGTCTCGCACGTCCTGCACCGGGAAGGCGGCACCCTTCTCCACCCCGATCTCGAAGCGGTTGGCCCGGCGGGTGATGTCCGCCACCGTCCCCTGCCGCACCAACTCCCCCTGGTGGATGAACGCCACCCGGTCGGCCATCATCTCCACCTCGCCCAGCAGGTGGGTGTTGACGAAGATGGTGCGGCCTTCGCCTTTGAGGGTCTGGAGCAGTTCACGGATTTCCTTCCGGCCGGCCGGGTCTACCCCATCCGTCGGCTCGTCCAGGAAGATCACTTCCGGGTCGTGGAAGAAGGACTGGGCGATGCCCAACCGCTGCTTCATCCCCTTCGAGTACGTCTTGATCTTGCTCTTCGCCCGCTTGGCCAGGCCGACGATGTCGAGCGCCTCCTGCATCCGCTTCACGCGATCCGGCCGGCTCATGCCGTACAGCTCGCCGTAGAAGTGCAGGAGGGACTCGCCCGAGTGGTAGCCGGGGAACTGGTGGTCTTCGGGCAGGTAGCCGACCCGCTTGCGGACCTCAGTGGTGCCCACTTCCGCGCCGAGCAGGTAGGCGTCGCCGTCCGTCTTCTTCACGATCCCGAGCAAGATCTTGATCATCGTCGATTTGCCGGCCCCGTTGTGCCCGAGCAGGCCGTAGATCTGCCCCGGCTCGACGTTCAGCGTGACGCCCTTCAGGGCCTCGACACTCCCGTACTGCTTGCGTAAGCCTTTGGTTTCGATCACCGACACGTGGTCGCCTCCCTGGAGGGGGGTGAAGCCGGCCGATCCGGGTGTGCTGGTGACATTACGACCGCGGGGAGAGGGCGGCATCGGGCCGGGCGGTGATTCCCCTGGACGGCGGCGTACAATTCTATTGCCACCACCCCGGAGACCGCGATGCGCCGCACCGTGTTCAAGTCGAAGATCCACCGCGCCACGGTGACGGAGGCGAACCTGGATTACGAGGGGAGCATTTCGGTCGATCAGGATTTGCTCGACGCGGCCGACATCCTGGAGAACGAACAGGTCCACGTGTGGGACGTGACAAACGGCACGCGGCTCATCACCTACGCGCTGTCCGCACCGGCGGGCAGCGGGCGGGTGTGCGTGAACGGGGCCGGGGCGCACCTCATCCACCCGGGCGACCTGGTCATCATCGCCACGTTCACCCAGATGCGAACCCGCGAGGCGCGGAAGTATCAGCCGACGGTGGTGCTGGTGGGCGAAGGGAACAAGCCGAAAGAGGTGGCGGAGAGCGAACCGGACGAGGCGTAATGTCTCTCACTCGCTCCGCGAGTGAGAGTCCCACCCACTCGCGGAGCGAGTGGGTGACAATGGCCCCACGATCAACACCCCCGCCGTCGTCAGCAACACCCCGATGCAGCGGTGGGATTGAAGTACGCTTTCGAGCCAGGTGCCCCCGACCGTGCGGGCGAGGAGTTGGTAGTACGGTGACCCGTCCCCGCCGTCGAGGAAGGCGAACGCGGCCGGGAGGGCGACGACCACGGCGGCGAGGCGGTCCCGCGTCCGCCCCGAGCCGATCAATCCGACGAGGAACGGCAGGGCGAGGCAGAGCATCGGCAGTTCATACGGCAACAGTTGGCAGCAGTGCAGGCACGCACACCCGGCCAGGGCGAAGCACCACTCCCGCGTCGGCAGCACCTTCCCGAACACCCACAGCCGCAATCCCGCGACGATCAGCAACGCTCCGTATCCCGCCAGGGTGCCGATCATGCCAAGCTCAATGGCCGGCCCGCCGGCCGACACGAGCAACCGATTCCAGCCGGTGATCTGCTTGTTCACCGCGACGCGGTTGAACTCGACCGTCTGGTGTCCCTCCTGCACGTACTTCAGGTAGTCGAGCACGAACAGCGGCTTGCCGAAAAACACCACGCCGGCCAGCACGTTCAACCCCGCCGCCCACGCCGCCACCTCCGCCACCCGCTTCCACCCGCCCAGCCACCACGCCAGCGGTAGCAGTGGGAAGGCGATGTGCGGCTTGATGAAGCAGACCGCCCACAGGATGCACCCGATCCGCTTCCAGCCGGCGCGGTACGCCACTTCGCCCAGCACCACGCACGAGAGCACCAGCAGCGTGCTCTGTCCGACGATCAGCACGAACAGGGTCATCGGGTTCAGCAGCACCGCCACCACCGCCGCGGCGGTGAACCAGCCCGGCAGCGGCGCATCGGAGAGCTTCCGCATGCCCCACCCAGCCGCCGCGGCAAGGCCGATGGTGACGACACACCAGAGCGGCTTGGCAATGTCCCACGGGACTGCCACCCACGGGGCGAACACCAGCAGTGCCTGCGGGGTGAGGAAGAAGCCGCTGTTGCCGTCGAGGTTTTCGTCGTCCGGCCACCGCTCCTCGACCCGCGTGTGAATGTTCGCCACGTCGTAGGGGTTGTCCCCGTGCAGCGCTAGCCACGGCCCGGACGAGTAAATCCACAGGTCTTCGTGGTGGTTCTCGCCGACCGCCACCCGCCCCGACCAATAGCCGGCCAACAGCACCGCGACAACGGTGGCCGCAATGGCGAGGAGTCGGGAATTCGGTGCGGGGGGAGTGTTCATGCCGAAGCGTAGAACACGACTGCCGGGGGCGCTTCGCACTTGAAACGTGCGGGTCAGTCGGGGACGATACCCCCGCCTATCACGGGTCGCACGGATGCTGCACGAATCGCCTCACGTCCGCGTTTCCACCGACGACGGCGTCGGCACGCTCTGGCTCAGCCCGCCCGGCGGGCGGATCGGGGCCGGCGTGCTGCGGGAACTGCTGCCCGCGTTGGAAGTGGTGACGGACACGCCAGGCGTCGAAATCCTGGTGCTGCGCTCCGGCACGCCGGTCGGGTTCGGCCGCGGGTTGGGTGACATGAGCGAAGACTTGCCCTGCCTCGGCCAGCGGGTGACCTCCGCACTCGCCGGACTGCCAATCCCAACCGTGGCCTATCTCGAAGGGCCGTGCGTCGGGCCGGGGTTGGAACTGACGTTGGCGTGCGATTTCCGATTGGCCGTGGCTGGACCCGATTCGTGGGTGAGCTTCGGCGAGCTGCCACCCGGCTGGGGCGGGCGAACACGGCTGCGAATGCTCGGGGCGAAGCCGTTCGACCGCATCACTGCCCGCGAAGCGGTGCGTTTGGGCGTGTTCGATCACGCCTTTTGCGAACGCCGCGGGAAGATCGAACTGCGGACGTGGCTCGACCGCTTACAGTTCAACCCGAGGAAACGGGCGACGAGTTGGCGGAGTTGGTTCGTCGATGCGGAAGCAGGGTTCGCGGCGGAGCGGCGGGCGTTCCGTGCGGCCCTTCGGAAAGGCATTACCACTCCCGATGCCCCGCCACCCGCCCGCCAGTTGCGGGGCGTCGGGCTGGTCGGTGACAACCCGTTGTCACGGCTCCTCGCCGCCGAGTTCGGCATGCGGGGCGTGAGCGTGGTGTGGGTGGAAGGCACCACCACCGGACTGTTCGCCGAGGCCCTTCGCCGCGGGCGGGTGACACCACTCGAAGCGGAGCAGGCGACCAAACGCATTCGCCAGACGCACGACGCCGACGCCCTGACCGCGTGCGACTGGGTGACGCTCTCCGACCCGCACACCGACCTCGCCGGGATGCTCGAACGCGACCTGCCGCCCCGCACTATCCTCTGTGTGCCGCCCGCCCACCTCAACCGCGCTACACTGCTCGCCACCCGGCCACAGCGGGTACTCGGCCTGAGGATGCAGGGCGAAATGGCCACCCTCACCGACACCGACCCGGACGCCGTGGCGACCGTCGCCGGCTGGCTGGGAGTGATCGGAGTGACCGCCATGACAACCGCGATGATTCCGTCACCCGCCCTCGTTTAACTTTCTAGCATGCCCCGACCCAAACTGCCGCCGGCCAAACAGCGCGTCCCGCTGCTCATGGCCCGCCTCGCCGACGCCTACCCCGAGACCGGCACTGCCCTGCACTTCGGCTCCCAGTTCCAACTGCTAGTCGCCACCATTCTGTCGGCCCAATGCACCGACGTGCAGGTGAACAAGATCTCGCCGGCGCTGTTCGCCCGCTTCCCCACTCCCGAGGCGATGGCCGCCGCGACTGTGAACCAGATCATCCCGTTCGTGATGAGTACGGGCTTCTTCCGCAATAAGGCGAAGAACGTCCACGGGGCGGCGACGGCGATCGTGAAGGAACACGGCGGGCAGGTGCCCGGCACGCTCGAACAACTCATTGCGCTGCCCGGCGTCGGCCGCAAGACGGCGAACGTGGTGCTCGGCGACGGCTTCGGCGTCACCGGCATTACGGTCGATACGCACGTCGGCCGACTCAGCCGCCGATTGGGCCTGACCCGCAAGCACGACCCGGTGAAGGTGGAGATGGTGCTGAACAAGCTCGTCCCGCAAGCCGACTGGACGCGGTTCAGCCACCGGCTCATTCTGCACGGCCGAGCGATCTGCGCCGCCCGCAAGCCACAGTGCGAGATCTGTCCGCTCCGGGATCTCTGTCCGCAGATCGGTGTGAAGAGGCAGGCGGAGCAGCCCGGCGGAGGTACAACATCTGCCATCACCCCGACTCCATCACCCGCTGAGTGACGGCATGTCCACGCTGCTCGACAGATTCTTGCGGTACGTCCGCATCGACACGATGGCGGACGAGCGGAGCACCACATACCCCAGCACGCCGAACCAACTGGTGCTCGGCAAGTTGCTCCGCGACGAGCTGCTCGCGCTCGGGCTGAAGGACGCGTACCAGACCGAGTTCGGGATCGTGTACTCCACGCTGCCGGGCAACGTGCCGGGCGTGCCCACGGTCGCGTTCGTCGCTCACGTGGATACGTCGCCAGAAACCACCGCCAAGAACTGCAACCCGCAGGTGATCCGCAACTACCCCGGTGGTGACATCGTGCTGCCGGGCGACATATCGAAGGTGATCCGCACCGCCGACTCACCCGAACTGAACGCCCTCGTCGGCAAGACCATCGTGACCACCGACGGCAGCACACTGCTCGGCGGCGACGACAAGGCGGGCGTGGCGGTCATCATGGAGTTGGTGAAGACGCTAGTCGAAAACCCGGCCATCCCGCACGGGCCAGTCCGCGTCTGCTTCACCTGCGACGAGGAGATCGGCAAGGGGGTCACGCACGTCGATCTGAAGGAACTGGCGGCGGACGTGGCGTACACGCTCGACGGGGCCGGGGCGGGCGAAGTCGAAGGCGAGACTTTCAGCGCGGACAAAGCGACCGTCACCATCACCGGCATCAACATCCACCCGGCGATTGCGAAAGACCGCATGGTGAACGCAGTGAAGTTGGCTGGCGAGTTCCTGGCGAAGATGCCGCAGGGCGAGTTGTCTCCGGAAACGACCGAGGGGATGCAGGGGTTCGTCCACCCGTACATCATCGAGGGGGGCGTCGGTGAGGTGAAGATTCACATCCTGCTCCGCGACTTCGAGACGCCGAAGCTGACCGAGTACGCCGACATGCTGAAGCGGATTGGCAAGGAGATCGAAGCCGCCCACCCGAAGGCGACGGTGAAGGTGGAGACTGCTTACCAGTATCGCAACATGCGGGACGGCATGGGCAAGGAGCCACGGGCGGTTCCGTATGCCATCGAAGCCACCAAGCGGGCCGGGCTGACGCCGGTGCAGAAGAGCATCCGCGGCGGCACCGACGGCAGCCGCCTCACCGAGATGGGCCTGCCCACGCCGAACCTGAGTACCGGCGAACACAACTTCCACTCGCCGCTGGAGTGGGTGTGCGTGGAGGAGATGGAAAGCTGCGTGAGGGTGTGCGTCGAGTTGGTGCAGGTGTGGGCGGGGAAGTGAAGTAGGTGCCGCCTGCCGGGCGGCACTCCAA
>JANNDF010000683.1:0-1514 GCA_031387445.1 Planctomycetia bacterium | reverse complement strand
TGCGGAACGTGGACGACGAGAACATGGCCGCCACGTGGGAGTATTCCAAGAGGCTCGCCCAGCGCTCGGAGCAGATCGGCTACGACCTCACACTCGTGGCCGAACTGAACCTGAACGACATCAAAGGCGAGTCCGCCCCGTCGCTCGATGCCTGGAGCACCGCGGCGGCCCTCACGGCCGTCACGAACACGCTCGAATACATGGTGGCGGTTCGCCCGACGTTCCACAGCCCCGCGCTGCTGGCGAAACAAGCCGCGAACATCGACCACATCGGCGGCGGCGGGCGGCTGAGCCTGAACGTGGTGAGCAGTTGGTGGAAGGACGAGGCGACGAAGTACGGCGTCCACTTCGAGCAGCACGACGACCGCTACGCCCGCACCGCCGAGTGGCTGGAAATCGTGGACAACCTGTGGAAGCGGGACGGCTACAGCGTCCACGGGCGATACTACCGCGTCGAAGACTCGATGCTTCAGCCGAAGCCGTTGAGCCAGCCGCGGCCGGTGCTGTACGCCGGCGGTGAATCGGAAGCGGCGAAGAACCTGATCGCCAAGATGTGTGACGCCTACGTGATGCACGGCGACCCGCCCGAACGCATCGCCGAGAAGGTGAAGGACATGGCCGCCCGCCGCGAGCGGTTCGGCCTGCCGCCGATGCAGTACGGCGTGGCCGCGTATGCCATCGTTCGGAATACCGAGGCCGAAGCGAAGGCGGAGTTGGCCCGCATCACGGACGTGAAGCAGAGTGCGGCCGGGTATCACAACTACCAGCAGTGGCTGTCCGGCACGCAGCTCGAACAGCGTGTGAGCCTGGAAGATTACTCGGTGAGCAACCGCGGACTGCGGGCCGGGCTGGTCGGCACCCCGCAACAGGTACTCGACCGCGTGAAGGCGTTCGAGGCGGCCGGCGTCAACTTGCTGCTGATGCAATGCAGCCCGCAACTCGAAGAGATGGAGCGCTTCAGCGAGGGGGTCATCCGGGCGAAGTGAAATGCGGCTCCCACCGCGCCACGATCACCGTAACGTCGTCGGGCAACCGGCCGGACGGCGGTCGGACGAGTTCGATCAGTGACAATGGGATGTCATCAAACGGAGTGGTGCGAATGACGCTGACGACGCGTTCGGCCGGTGTGTATTTGGTCAGCCCGTCGGTGGCGAGCAGCAGCGTGCCGACGTATTGAAGTGGCTTGAGGAACGTGATCGGCACCGAACCACCGCTTCCCACCCACGGCTTCGGTTTCGCCGTGGTGGTCAATTCACCCCACCCGTCGCGCGTGACCCACCACGCCACCGAATCGCCCACCGCCACACCGACGGGTCCGAGCGCCGACAGCCACACGATCACGCCCGTCGTTTCACCTCCCGTACCCGATTCGGCCATCCGCTGATCCAATTCCGCCATCCACCGAACGCGATCCCAACGGTGCGGGTCGGGGCGCTCGGCCAACTCCCGCACCGCGCTCACCACCGCCTCAGCCGCTGCCGCCCCGCCGCTCCGACCGCCCATCCCGTCCGCCA
>JANNDF010000679.1:0-6239 GCA_031387445.1 Planctomycetia bacterium | reverse complement strand
TGTATCGAACCCGGCCCCTCACGGGGCACGGCTCGCCGGTCGCGGTCACTTCTTCTTCGTCAGCACCAGCAGTCGCACGCCCTCGCCTTCACCTTTCATGTCGGCCGGGCGCTTGCCGTCGGTGCCGCCGATGACCACGGTCAGTTCGTCCTTGTCCAGCTTGTACAGCCCGAGCCGCGTCTTGCCGCCGGACGTGATGTCGAGCGTGCCGGCCTTCGCGTCCACCTTGATGCCGTCCTTCTGCTCCTTGCCGTCGGTCGTCACGAACACCATCTCGGCGGCGGTGAACTTCACCTCTTTCACCGCCTCGACGAACGCCGGCGGGGCGGCCTTGCCGCCCTGCATGGCCGACTTCAGCGTGTACGCCCCTTCCATCGCCTTGTCTTGGGCGAAGGCGATGCCGCCGGCGAGTACCGCGGCGGTGGTGAGGATCAGCCGGGTCATGTCGTTCCCTCCTGGAATGAGTCTGGTGAGCCGAGCGGCGTAAGCCGCCGGGTCATCATCAGTCACTTCACTTTATCGAACAGGTCAAACACGTCGCCCAGAGCCTCCCGCACGATGACGAGGTGCTCCACGTCCGGGTACTCCTTGAACGTCACGTTCTTCGCCTTCGCCTTCTCCAGCGCCGTCTGCAACCCCTTCGCCGTCTTCAGTGCGAAATCCTTGTCGCCCACGCCGATGAACACCGGCACCTCGGCGAACGCCTCCGCCTTCCGCACGCTCCCGCCACCCCCTAAACTCGCCACCGCCGCAAACTTGCCCGGCCACTGCTGAATAGCGTTGATGGCCATGCTCGACCCCATGCTGTGCCCGACAATGAACACCCGCTTCGCGTCGATGGGGTAGCGTGTGGCCAGCACGTCGATGATGTCGCCGACTGGCGGGGCAGGGGTGAGGCCGAAGCCGAGACCGGCCCGCGGCGACACCAACAGCCAGCCGCGTTCCTTGCACAGCTTTACAATGTGACCGTTGCCGTATCCCTCGAAGAACATGTTCTCCGACCCGCCGGCCCCGTGCATGGCCACCACCAGCGGCACCGGCTTTTTCGCGTCCAGCTTCTCCGGCACGAACAACCGACACGGGGTGACGGTCTTGCCCTTCTCACCCGTCGGGACGCTCATCCGGTAATCGCCGGGAATGTCCGGGCCGAACTTGAGTTGTCCCTCAACCGTGAACGTTTCAACCAGCAGTGCGGCGACCGGCACGTCGGTTTCCGGGATCGTGCCGTCTTCGAGGTCGCGGATGAGCGCGAGGCGGTCCTTGACCGTGGCCGTCTCGAGGGTCGTGTCCGACTGTTTGGCCGCTTGCTTCCGACACATCTCCAAGATTTGCTGCATGGGTTTGGGAAACGGGGTCACACCCACCGTTCGCGTGGCCATCGGCTTGCCGTCGACGACCACCTCCACCGTGAGTTTCAGATCCTTCTCCCTCACTTCGTTGGGAAAGGGGACGCTCAGCTTGATCGGCAGCTTGTCCACGTCGGCGGTCGTCCACGCCTTGCCATCGAACCCTGCCCTCACGCTCACGCCCTTCGGCTTCTCAACCTTCAGCGTGTAGAACTGCTTGACCACCACTTCGACCTCGGCTCCCTTCACCAGCCGTTCCTTCACCTCCGGGTAAAGGCTCGTCGCCCACAGCACGGCGTCTGGTTGCGGCTTGTCGCTTTGCAACGCGAACCGCGCTTCGTCGAGCGTCTTGCCGGCGGCGCCGAGTTGAAAGCTGAAGAACTGCGTGGTCACTTGCGGCAGGTCTTTGAGGGCACGCTTGCGGGCGTCCTTGTCGGTCTGCTTGTCCCACTCGGCCTCGAACGCCTTCAGCCGGGCGGCCAGTTCGTACCGCTCGGCCTGGGCGAACGCCACCGACCCGACGAGCAGCAGGGCGAGCGTGAGGGCGGGTCGCATGGCATGTTCCGGATTTTCGGTTTGAACCGCGGCGGCAAAGTCGGTCTAATCTACCCTCTCACCCGCCCCGGACGCGAGCCGAACTCGCGGACGGTGAAACGGATTCGCGGGGAGCAGAACGGAGTCTGCCACATGGTTCGTCAACTTGTCGTCCCTGCGCTGCTGGCCGTGCTGTTCGCCCCCGACTGGGCGACCGCCTTCGACCCGTGTGTGTGCCCGCCGCCAGTGGTGACGCACTGCCCGCCGACTTACGGGGTGATCGTGTACGCCCCGGTGGCGAACTGCCTGCCGGTCGCCGGCACTGTTGCGCCGACCCAGGGGCCGACCATCGTCCCCGAGCGGATGGAACAGCCGAAGAAGCCGCAAGTGACCGCCGAGCCGCCGAAGATGATGCCGGTGAAGGCCGAGGAACCGGCGGCCCCGAAGCCGGCCCCGCTGCCGGGGTTCAAGTCCGAGGAACCGAAGCCGATGGACATGAAGCTCATCGAACCGAAGCCGGAAGCGAAGCAGGTGGTTCCGCCGACAGACCGCATCCCGACGCCGGCCGTGCCGCCCGCCCCGCCGGCCAGCAAGCCCGACCTGGGTAAACTCGATTTCGAGATCCCGCCCATCGGCGACGTGCCGCTGGCCAAGCCGCAACCGGCGCCGAGCGACGCTCCGAAGAAGCCGGCCGACGCCCCCAAGACGCCGGAGAAGTTGCCCGAGTTCAACTTCGACTTGCCGAAGGTGGACGGCGGGATGGCTCAGCCGGTGGAGGCGAACAAGAAGACGGTGGCGAACAGCAGCCCGCTCTCGGACAAGCTGGCCGAGGTGGACGTGTTCCCGCGGGACGGGAGCAACGTGGTGACCGCCAAACGGGGTGTCACCTTCGTGAACAAGTCGGCCCGCGACATCCTGTTGACGGTGGACGGGCGGACGGTCACGCTGCCGAGCAAGACGGTGATGACGGCCGAACTGCCGGCGGCGTTCAAGTGGCAGATCGGCGGGGAACAGGAGCGGAGCGAGCAGGTGCCGGACGGCTCGCCGGGCGTGGATGTGGTCATCCGGAAGTAAGCAGGGGAAAGGTTGTAAACCAGAAGGACACGGATGAGGAAGATGAAAGCAGGGATGAAGAAGATCAGACTCAAGCAGTTTTGAACTTCTCCGCTCGTGGCTTCATCCGCCCGATCCGTGTCTGTTCGGTGCAACCTCACACCCCCGACGAGCGATGAAGCAGTCCGATCTCACCGACCGAATCATCGCAGCGTTTTATCAGGTGTACAACACGTTGGGTTGGGGATTCCTGGAGAAGGTGTACCACAACGCGCTCCTTCACGAACTGGCAAAGCGTGGGCTGAGGGTGGAGACGAAACGCCGGTTCGACGTGTCCTACGATGGGGTGCAGGTTGGGGAGTATTTCGCCGACATCGTTGTCGAAGGGCTGGTCATCTTGGAGTTGAAGTCGGTCGATCAACTCGCACCGGCCCACGAAGCGCAACTGCTTAAACTACTTGAAAGCGTCTGGGATGATTGAGGTGGGGTTGTTGCTCAACTTTGGTCCGAAACCGCAAGTCCGCCGGAAAGCGTTCGACCACGCCACCGCCCCGATCCGCTAGGCCCAAATCGATGACCCGGCCGACGAACTCTTTGAATGATCGGGTTTGATCCTCTTCATCCATGCTTCATCCTCTTCATCCGTGTCCCTCGGGTTTGATTCCGAATGAGGCTGCGGATCTGCCGCACCACTTCCTTCCAGAAGCCCCACGCGAAGCCGAAGTGGATGCCCACGAACACGAAGGGGATTCGCCAGCCCACCCGCAGCGGAACCTTCCGCCCGAGCTTCACCGAGAACAACATCACTACGCCGAGGTACATCGCCAGCAGCCCGCCGTACGCCCACCAGAGGGGCGACCAGAGTGTGCAGAGCAGCGGGCCGACGGCCAGCCAGAGCACCCACAGCGGCGGGACGAGCGCCGGCACGGTGAGCGACTTCGGTTGCTTCGCCGCCAGCCGCGCCCGCCCGCACCCGTACCGCCCGAGTTGCGTGAACAGCGCCTTCCAGTGCCCCCGCGGGTGGTACACCACCTTCAACTTCGTCTCGAAGTAGCAGTTGAACCCGGCTTCGTACACCCGCTGGTTGAACTCCACGTCCTCGCAGGCGTCGAACTTCTGATCGAACAGCCCGACCGTCTGGAACACCCGCCGGCGGTAGGCGACGGCCGTGTTCTGCGGCTCGACGAACTTCGGCTTGTCGGAGTAGATGTCCGAGTCCGGGTTGTGCCCCAGGCGGCTGGCACGGGCGACCGAGACGGCCTGTTGGAACTCGGTCGGGTTCGGTGCGTTGAGCGGCTGCGGGCGGCCGAGGCAGTCGGCCCCGGTCGTCTCGAACGCGGCGACGAGGTGGCGGAGGTAGTGTCGATCCGCGATGTTGCAGTGTCCGTCCACGACCACGGCGTACTCGCCGCTCATGTGCCGCACACAGGTGTTGCGGGCGGCGCTGCTCAGCCGGGCCGGGTTGAACAGCAGCTTCAGGTTCGGGAATTCGCCTTGCAACTGCCGCACGATGGGCACGGTGGCGTCGCTGCTGAACCCGTCGGCCACGATCACCTCGAAGCGGTCGGCCGGGTAGTCCTGCGTGAGCAGCGAGCGGAGCGTCGTCTCAATGCTGCCCGCCTCGTTGCGGACGGGCACGACGACGGTGACGGCGGGGGGCATCCTTGCCTCCGGGTGTCTGGCTTGGTGAACCCCGGCAGTGATGCCGGGGGTGATGGGAAGTGTGAGCCACCCCCGACATCATTGCCGGGGTTCACCCGGTCGGGTCACTCCCCGGCCGGCTTCCGCGGCGGGCGGTGGTACAGGCGGCGGAGGCCGAGCACTTTCAGCCCGGTGCACAACAGGCAGTACACGTCCGTCAGCAGACTCGTGCGGCCGACGTAGAAGCGGTCGTAGATGAGCTTGTTCTTCACCGTCAGGATGCTGCTGTCCGGCGGCAGGTGGATCTGGGCGAACCCGGTGATGCCCGGCTTGACCGCATGCCGCACGTCGTACCCGCACACCGACACCCGCAGGTCGTCGACGATCTCCGGCCGCTCGGGTCGCGGGCCGACGAGGCTCATGTCGCCCCGCAGCACGTTCCACAACTGCGGCAGTTCGTCGAGGTGCAGCACCCGCAGCCAGTGGCCGAGCGGGGTGATGCGCAGGTCGCCCTTCACGCTCCACTGGATGCCCGTGTGCTTCTCGCACTCGTGGTACATGGAGCGAAATTTGTAGATGACGAACACCCGCCCGCCGCGGCCGACGCGGGTCTGCGAGTAGATGGCCGGCCCGCGGCTGGTCACCTTCACGGCAATGAACGTGAGCAGCATGACCGGCAGCAACAACACGAACAGCACCGCCGCCAAGGAGTAATCCAACGCCGGCTTCAACGAGTACGGTTCCAACACCGGCACGGCGACGGATGTAGGGGCGGGGCGGCGGGTGGTGGGCGTGGTCGGAGTCAACGCGGTCCTCGTTGCCACGCGGGAGGCGTGGGCGGTCGGGCCGGTGGGAATGGCGGTTTTCATCTCGAAGGGGAACCCTCTGGGAACGACCTCGGGCCGTGGCGTCCGTGCAACGGGGGAACGGGGAGGTCGATCACTTCCCGGACAACAGGTCGGCGTACTGGGCGAAGGTGGCGGCGACGAACGCCTTCACCACCGGGTTGTCGGCGTCGGTCTTGTCGGCGTCTTCCGGCGACACGCCGGTGACGACGTACAGCTTGTACAGTTCCGGGGACGTCAGGAAGGCGAACCGCGGGTTGCCAGGGATCATCCAGTTGCCGTCGGTGGTCCACGACCACCGCACCCGGTGGCGGTCGAAGGTGGTGGCCGTCTTCTTCTCGAACTCGGCCACCAGGTACGTCGCCTTGCGGCCTTCGGACAGGTCGATGGTCTCCGTCCGAGGCGCCTTGACCATCTTGTACCCGCTGCCGGGATAGCACACGTCGGGCGTGTGTGTCGAGACCGCCCCGGACGGGCCGCTGGTGATCGACACCGTCACCGGCGTGCGGCCGCTCGGCGAGGTGTACTGCCGGCAGGTCACCCGGCTCCGCTCGTTCACCGGCAACTCGCTCGGGAAGTCTTTGGCGGTGTAGTCGGCCAGGGGGATGGTGTGGGCGTGCAGCGCCTCGGCCCGCGCCGGGTCGGGCGAGAGGGCGGACCAGCGGTGTGTCGCCGCCCCGTGGACCACCGCCCCGGTGATGATGACGAGTAGGCAGCCGCCCCAAGCCAGTTTGCGAAGCATGGTGAAGGACTCCAAGAATGAAACCACTCGGGCGGTCCAGGTCGCTTGTCATCGCCGCGAGCTTGCGAGCGAGGTGGG
>JANNDF010000675.1:0-7704 GCA_031387445.1 Planctomycetia bacterium | reverse complement strand
TTCGAGCTGCACGGCCAGACCTTCACCGACGACTACGCCTGGCTGAAGGACAAGAAGAACGCCGACACCATCGCCTACCTGGAGGCCGAGAACGCCTACGCCGCGGCCGTCATGAAGCCGACCGAGAAGCTGCAAGCGAAGTTGTACGACGAGTACCTGGGCCGCATCAAGCAGACCGACCTGAGCGTGCCCTACCGCGACGGCGGGTACTGGTACTACTCGAAGACGGCCGAGGGCAAGCAGTACCCGACGTACTGCCGCAAGAAGGGGTCACTCGACGCGGCCGAAGAGGTGGTGCTCGACGTGAACGAGCTGGCGAAGGGCGAGAAGTTCATGTCCGCCCGCGTGGCGGACGTGGCCGACGACGGCACCCGGATCGTCTTCCTGAGCGACACCACCGGCTTCCGCGAGTACATGCTGAGCGTGAAGGACCTGACCACCGGGCAGGTGCTCGAAGACAAGTTCGTGAAGGCGTCGGACGTGACCTGGGCGGCCGACGGGAAGACGCTGTTCTACACCACCGACGACGCGGCCAAGCGGGCCCACAAGCTGTGGCGGCACACGGTGGGTCAGCCCCAAGCCAAGGACGCGCTGGTGTACGAGGAGAAGGACGAGCTGTTCCGCCTGGGCGTGTCCCGCAGCCGCGACAAGAAATACCTGTTCCACACCTCCGCCAGCAGCACCAGCACCGCACAACGCTACCTGAGTGCCGACACCCCGGCCGGCGAGTGGAAGGCCATCCTGCCGCGGGCGGACAAGCACGAGTATTCGGCCGACCACCGCGACGGCCTGTTCTACCTCCGCACCAACCGCGACGGGGCGACCAACTTCAAGGTGGCGACCTGCCCGGTGGCTGACGCCGGCGACCCGAAGAAGTGGAAGGAGTTTCTCCCGCACGACCCGAAGGTGCTGATCCAGGGCGTCAGCCTGTTCAAGAACTACGCCGTCATCTCCGAGCGCGAGGCCGGCATCCCGCAGGTGCGCGTTCACAGCTTCGCCGACAACACGTCCTACCGCATCGAGTGGCCGGAGCCGGTGTACAGCAGCGGGGCGGGGGCGAACCCGGAGTACGACCTGGAGAAGATCCACGTCAGTTACACGTCGATGGTGACGCCGGCGTCGGTGTACGAGTTCGACCTGAAGACGAAGGCGAAGACACTGCTCAAGCGGCAGGAGATCCCGGCCGGGTACAAGCCGGAGGAGTACGCGACGGAGTGGGTGTTCGCCACCGCGAAGGACGGCACCAAGGTGCCGATTTCGCTCGTGTACAAGAAGGGGCTGAAGAAGGACGGCACCGCCCCGGTGCTGCTGTACGGGTACGGCAGTTACGGGGCGAGCGCGAGCGTGGGCTTCAGCCCGACGCGGCTCAGCCTGCTGGACCGGGGCGTGGTGTTCGCCCAGGGGCACATCCGCGGCGGGTCTGACATGGGCCGGCAGTGGTACGAGGACGGCAAGATGTTGAAGAAAATGAACACCTTCACCGACTTCATCGCGTGTGCCGACTTCCTCGTGGAGCAGAAGTACGGCGACCGCAAGCGGCTGGTGATCCAGGGCGGCAGCGCCGGCGGGCTGCTGGTGGGGGCGACGATCAACCTGCGGCCGGACGTGTGCAAGGCGGCAGTGCTCCAGGTGCCGTTCGTGGACGTGATCAACACGATGCTGGATGAAACCCTGCCGCTGACGGTGCAGGAGTTCCTGGAGTGGGGCAACCCGAAGAAGAGCGAGGAGTGCGAGGCGATGAGGAAGTATTGCCCGTACACGAACCTGGCGAAGAAGGACTACCCGGGCATGCTGATCGAGACGAGCCTGAACGACAGCCAGGTGCTGTACCACGAGCCGGCGAAGTACACGGCGAAGGTTCGCAGCCTGAAGACGGACGCCAACCCGGTGGTCTTCAAGTGCCGCATGGTGGGCGGGCACGGCGGGGCGAGCGGGCGGTACGACGGGCTGAAGGAAGTGGCCTACACGCAGGCGTTCATCCTGGACCAGATGGGGATCAAGGAGTAGCATCGGACGCCGCTCCCGCGTGGGAGCGGTTCGGTCAGTCGGTAGGCCTACTTGGTGGGCTTGTCGAACTGTGCCACGTCGATCACCAGGTCTTCGTTCGGCTTCACCTCCACCTCGATCTTCGACTTCTCCCGGCTGTACTTGCCCTTGAAATAGTCTTGCCCGCCCTCTGGCGCCATGATGATGACCACCCGGTATTTGCCCGGCGGAATGCCCTTGGCGTCAGCGCCGATCAGTTCGAACGTCCCTTCTTTGGCGTCGATGATTTGGGCGTTGATCTCGTCCCCGGCGTCGGTCCCGCCGATTTTGACAAAGATCACCTTCATGCCGGGGTCGCCGGGGGGCAGGTTCTCGGTGCGGACCTTGATCGGCAGGCCGTTTTCAAGGATTTTCCCTTTCGGCTTGGTCCGGCCCTCGGCGGTGCCGGGGCCGGACGACGGGCCACACCCGGTGAGGGCTGCGAACCCGAACACGAGGAGGGCGAACGCGACGCGAGTCGGGCGGGGGGTAGCAGGAGTCATGGGGGGGTCTCGTAGGGGGAGACGGAGCACGGACAGCCCGGTCGAAACGACCGGGCTGTCGAGGGGGGGCGGGGTCGGGGATTAGAAGTCGTTTGAGACCACGCCGCCGTCAGACTTGTGCCCGAGCATCCAGAAAGTGCTGTTCGAGGCACAGCAGGTGACGCTGAACCGGATGAACCGCACCGACCCGTCGCCCATCCCCGCCATGAACCCGCCGGTGTGGACGCCGCCGAACCGGCTGTCCCCCTGGTTGTTGTCGTCGGGCAGCGGGGCCAGGTCGGTCCGGCGTACCACGTCGTGGTCCCAGCCCGAGGAGTACCCCTCGTTGTCGTCACCGAGGAAGTTGCTGGCGTTCCGCTGCCGCTTCTTGTCGCCGATCACCAGGGTGTTGGTCAGCCCGTCGGTGATGTCGGCGAACCGGATGGCCTCCCGCCGCCTGGTGCCTGGGATGCTGTCCCCGCGGTCGTGGTTGAAAGTGCGGACCATCACCCCGTTGTCGTTGCTGTTGTTGGCAATGGAGGCGGCATAGTCCGTCTGCCCGTGGGTGCCTGTACCGGGGTAGCCGGAGTTCGGCAGGTACCACGAGGTGCCTTGTGTGTACGCCACCGGTGCCCGGCGGGACGGGCAGAAGAAGGTCTTGATCGCCGCCGCGCGAGCCTGCGCCATCTGTCCGCCGATGGTGGTGGCCCCGCCGCCGCGGTACAGGTTGTCCTGCTCGATGAACGGCAGGATCTGGAAACCCCAACCGGCCCGCTGCTCTTTCACGTCCATCGGCCCGCCCGCCGCCGCGGTCAGGTTCGGGGCGGTGCCAACCACCGGCGTGCCGTAGGTCGGGGCCATCGACCAGTGTTGGCCGCCGGACGGCAGCGTGCCGAACTGGTCGTGGTGGTTGTGGAAGGCGAGGCCGATCTGCTTCAGGTTGTTGCTGCACTGCATGCGGGCGGCGGCTTCGCGGACTTTTTGCACGGCGGGCAGGAGCAGGCCGATGAGGATGGCGATGATGGCGATCACCACCAGCAGCTCGATCAGCGTGAACGCAGGACGGCGACGGACCATGACTGGCACCTCACAACGAATTGGGGAGAGTAGAAACACCGCAGAATATGAAGACACTCTCATCTTGTACCCACCACAATCCGCCGACACCAGTACAAAATCGGGAAGAATCGGGATCTCGCCGACACCTCCGGCGATCCGGGGTGCTGGGCCCCCGGCGGCGTACCGCCCCCCCCCCCCCCGCCGAAGGCCCGCCATGCGATGTTCGCCCGCCGCCTTGCTGCTGCCCCTCGCCCTCGCCGCCGTCGGATGCCAGGGGTGTCTCCGCCCAGACGACTCGCGGGTGGTGGTGTACTGCGCCCAGGATCAAGAGTTCGCCGAGGGGGTGTTCGCCGACTTCGGCAAGTCGTCCGGGCTGGCGGTGTCGCCCAAGTTCGACACGGAGGCGAACAAGTCGGTGAGCCTGGCGGCGGAACTGGAGGCCGAAGCCGCCCGCCCGCGGTGCGACGTGCACTGGAACAACGAAATCCTCGGCACCATCCGCCTCGCCCGCAAGGGGGTGTACGAGCCGTACACGTCGTCGAGTGCCGTCGCGTACCCCGACTGGACGAAGGCGAAGGACGGCACCTGGCAGGCCTTCGCCGGCCGCGCACGCGTGCTGATCGTGAACACGAACCTGGTGCCCGAAGCCGACCGCCCGAAGAGCCTGCTCGACCTGACGCACCCGAAGTGGAAGGGGAAAGTGGCCATCGCGAAGCCGCAGTTCGGCACCACCGCCACACAAGCGGCGTGCCTGTTTGAGGTGCTGGGCACCGACGCGGCGAAGGCGTTCTATCGCGGGGTGAAGGCGAACGACGTGCAGGTGGTGGCGGGCAACAAACAGACCGCCACGGGGGTGAGTGAGGGCAAGTTCGCGGTGGGATTGACCGACACCGACGACGCGCTCATCGAGTTGAACGCGGGCAAGCCGGTGGCCGTCATCTTCCCGGACAAAGACGGCCACCCGGAGTTTCCCCGCATGGGCGTGCTGTACATCCCGAACACGCTGGCGGTGGTGAAGAACGGGCCGAACCCGGTCGGGGCGAAGAGGCTGATCGACGACCTGTTGCGGGCCGAGACGGAGGCGAAACTGGCGGTCGGCGGCGGGTTCCAGATCCCGCTCAACCCGACCGTGAAAGCCGACCTGCCGAAATCTCTGCTGACGCCGACTCAGGCGAGGCCGATGGCGGTAAACTTCGAAAAAGCCGCCGACCTGTGGGACGAGGCGCAGGCGTTCTTGCGTGACGAGTTCGCCCGGTAGTGCTCTGCTCGCTCCGCGAGCGGTCTTGTTTGAACCCGCTCGCGGAGCGAGCAGAGCACTACAACGTCCCCCATGCCCCTCTTCGCCTTCGACACCGCCACCATCACCCGCGACAGCATGCGCGTCGTTCGTGCCCTCTCCTGGATAGTCCAGCCCGGCGAGGCGTGGGCGGTGGTCGGCCCGAGCGGGTGCGGGAAGAGCACGCTGCTCGAAACGGTCGCCGGCAAACACCGCGTGTCGGCCGGCGAGTTCACCCCGCCGGTGAACGTGCGGCTGGTGCCCTTCCGCGAGAACTCCCGGCTGTTCTCGCCCGGGCGGTTCTACTACCAGCAGCGGTTCGAGTTCGCCGACGACGCCGAGTGCCCGACGGTGCGGGAGTACCTGACCAGCGGGCAGACGGTGAGCGAAGCGGAGTTGATGGCCACCGCGGAGCGGTTGCGGATCGCCGGGTTGTTGGAGTTGCGGTTGCTGAAGTTGTCGAACGGCCAGACCCGCCGCACGCGGATCGCCCGCGGGTTGCTGGCGCACCCGCGATTGCTGATGCTCGACGACCCGTTCTCCGGGCTGGACGTGCAAGGGCGAGCGGAGTTCACGGACCTTCTCGGCGAGCTGGTGAGCAGCGGCCAGGGGGTGCTGGTGGTGTGCCGGGCGGAGGACGTGCCGAGCGGGTTCAAGGTGCTGACCCTCGCCGCGAAACCAGCCACCCCCACCTCCCCCCTTGAGGGGGAGGTCGGTGAGGGCGAAGCCCGAACCGGGAGGCGGGTTGAACACGACAACACCCCACTCCCGCCGTCTGCTTCGCAGCCGTCGACCTCCCCCTCAAGGGGGGAGGTGAGTGGAGTTTCCACCCCCATCATTTCTCTACGTTCCGTCTCTGTGCGACACGGCGGCAACACCATCCTTTCCGACATCACCTGGACGGTTCACGAAGGCGAACGCTGGGCGGTGCTCGGGCCGAACGGGTCGGGCAAAACCACGCTCCTCAGCCTGATCTGCGGGGACCATCCGCAAGCGTTCGCCAATCACGTCCACGTGTTCGGCAAGCAACGGGGCGAAGAAACGTTGTGGGAGTTGAAGCGGCGAATCGGCCTCGTGTCGCCGGAGTTGCACGCCTGCTTCCCGCGGATGCGCACCGCCTTCAACGCCGCCGCGACGGGGTTTGAAGGCCACCTCACCCCCGGCCCGCACTCGCCGGAACAGGAAGCGGCGGTGACGAAACTGTTCGCCGAATTCGGCCTGAACGACATCGCCAGCCGCCCGTGGTGGTCGCTGTCGGTGGGTACGCAACGGGCGGTGCTGTTCGTGCGGGCGGTCGCTTCAACACCCCCACTCGTCATCCTGGATGAACCGTTTCAAGGGATGGACGCCGAACAAGTGCACCGCCTGCGGGGCTGGCTCGACACGAACCTGCACCCGTCGCAAACCCTCCTGATGGTGACGCACCGGGCGGACGAACTACCGGCATGCGTGACGCAACGGCTGACGCTGAGCGATGGGAAAGTGGAACCGGGAACGCAGTGACCGGGTGATCGGAGACCCGACCGTGAGGGAGGGTGCGTGTGGCCACACGTCCCTCCCTCATGGTCGGGTCTCCGTGGTGGTCTCGACAACCGGCCTCGCACGCCACGCTTCCATAAAACGACCCCTTTCCCGGAGCGGTCATCATGTTTCGGCCGGTGGACGAACAGCTTGCGATCCTGCTCCGCGGGGCGGCGCAAGTCGAAACCGAAAAAGAACTGCGGGCGAAGCTCGAACGCAGCGTCAAGACGAACGCCCCGCTGCGGGTGAAGTACGGCATCGACCCGACCGGGTTCGACGTTCACCTGGGTCACACCGTCCCGCTGCGGAAGCTGCGGCAGTTTCAGGAACTCGGACACACGGCGGTGCTCATCATCGGCACGGCGACGGCCCAGGTGGGCGACCCGTCCGGCCGCGACTCGTCTCGCGTCGGGCTGACGACAGAACAGATCGCCAAGAACGCCGAGAGCTACCTCACACAGATCGCCAAGGTGGTGGACATCTCGAAGGCCGAAGTGCGACCGAACGGCGACTGGTTCAGCAAATGGGGCTTCACCGACATGCTGATGCTGCTCGCCCAGAGCACCGTCGGGCAAATCCTGGCCCGCGAAGACTTCCACAACCGGGTGAAGGCTGGCACCGCCATCTACCTGCACGAGTGCCTCTACCCTCTCATGCAAGGGTGGGACAGCGTGGAGATTCACGCCGACGTGGAACTCGGCGGGACGGAGCAACTGTTCAACCTGATGGTCGGCCGCGACCTGCAAAAGGGGGCCGGGCAGGAGCCGCAGATCTGCATGACCATGCCCATCCTCCGCGGGCTGGACGGCGAGAAGAAGATGGGCAAGAGCCTGGGCAACTTCATCGGCGTGGGCGAACCGCCGCGGGAGCAGTTCGGCAAGACGATGAGCATCCCGGACGCGCTCATGCGCGAGTGGTACACGCTGCTCACCGACCTGCCAACGGGTGAAGTGGATGCGATCCTGGCCGGGCACCCGAACGACGCGAAGAAGCGGCTCGGAGCGGAAGTCGTGCGGTGGTTCAACGGCCCAGAAGCCGCGGAGCGGGCGCTCTCCGACTGGGCCGTGCAATTCGCCGGCGGCAAAGGCGGCGACCCAGTGGACATGCCGGAGGTGAGCATTCCTGCTGGTGAGATGAACGCCCTCGACTTGATCGTCGCGGCGAAACTGACCGACAGCAAGGGTCAGGCCCGGAAGAAGGTGGAGGAGAAGGCGTTCAACTACGGCCCGGACAAGACCAAGCCGGCCGACTGGAAGGCGACCGTGGCCGTGACCGACGGCCTGGTACTGCGGTTGGGCAAGAAGGTGGTGCGGGTGAAGGCCGGTTGATCTGGAACCGCCG
>JANNDF010001036.1:0-14132 GCA_031387445.1 Planctomycetia bacterium | reverse complement strand
AGAATCAGGGGGCTGACGCCCCCCGCTCGCCAGTTCGCTCCACCGCACGTGGTAGTTCGTCGTGTTCAGGTCCAGCCCCAGGCCGACGAACACGCCGCACCGCTCGCCGCCGGTGGCGTTCGCGTCGGCCATCGCGTCGGCGGCGGTTTGCAGCATCAGTACCTGCTGGGGCAGCAGTTCCGCCAGTTCATTCGGCGGGATACGGAAGCGGTCGAGCGGCACCGTCAGCCGTTCGATGAACTGCCCCGGCGGAGATTTCTCCGCCACACCGCCCCAGCCGTTGTGCTTCGCCATCGTGTCGTGACGTGTGCCGCCACCGAGTGCGAACGCCCGGAACGCCTCCGCGTCCTCCCACGGCCCGACGTGCGCCGCCAGACCCACCACCGCGATCGGTTGTACACCTCCCCCCTTGTTGGGGAGGTCGCCGCGCAGCGGCGGGTGGGGGGTACTCTTTTTCGCGTACTCCTCCACCAGCAAATGCGCGTTCACCCCGCCGAACCCGAACCCGCTCACCGCCGCCCGCCGCGGCACGGTCGCCTCCCACTTCTCCGCTTTGCTGGTCACGCGGAGCGGGCCGTCGGTGTACTTCAGCGCCGGGTTCGGTTCGACGAAGTTCGCTTGCGGCGGCAGAGTGCGGTGTTTGATCGCCAGCAGCACCTTCGCCAGCGCCGCCGACCCTGCCCCTGTCAGCAGGTGCCCGACGGTCGATTTCACGCTGCCGATGACCGCCCGCCGGTCGCTCCCGCCCCGCAGTTCCCGCAGGCTGTCGAACTCGACTGCGTCGCCGACGGGAGTGCCCGTGGCGTGGCACTCGATCAGTTCGACCGAATCCGCTTCCCACCCGGCCATCTGGTACGCCGCCCGCATCGCCCGCAGTTGCCCCTCCTTCGCCGGGGCGAGCAGGTTGCCGACGAGGTCGTTGCTCAGCCCCCAGCCGGCCAGCACGCCGTGGATGGTGTCGCCGTCCCGCTCGGCATCGGCCAACCGCTTCAGCACGAAGACGCCGGCCCCTTCGCCCACCATCAGCCCGTCGGACTTGGCGTCGAACGGCGAACAGCGGCCGGACGGCGACAGCGCCCGCAGTTGGGCAAACCCCATCGACGTGTACTGGCTGTCGGCCCGGTTCACACCGCCGGCGAGCATCACGTCGGCCCGGCCGGATTGCAACTCGTCGCACGCCAGTTTCACCGCGTACAGGCTGGACGCACACGCTGCGTCGAGCGTGAATGACCCGCCGCCGAGGCCGAGTGCCTTCGCCAACAACCCGGCGGGCAACCCGGCGACGTAGCGGTTCAGCGGGTGAACCGGAGGGGAGTCAACTGGTGGGGGGTGAACTGGTGGGGCAGGCGTCCCGCCTGCCAGCCCGCCGATGTACTTGCGGGCGAGGGCGTTCGCCTTCTCGGTCGGCAGGCAGATGTTGCCGAGGATGACACCGGCCTTTCGGCGGTCGGTGTTCGAGGTGTTCGCACTCTGCCACGCCCGCCCGCCGACATCCAGCACCAAGTGGAAGAGCGGGTCGAGTTGTTCCACCAGCGCGGCGGAGATGCTGAGTCCGGTCAGATCGGGGGTGAACGGGTCGAGGAAGTACCCGCGGGCGTGCGGCACCGAATCGGGGTGTGGGATGCGGGGATCGACGCACCGCTCGGGCGGCAGCACCCATCGGCCGGCAGGCACCTCACGCGAGCAATCCGTGGCGGACGCCACATTCCGCCAAAAGAGGTCCGCGTCGGGGCCACTCCCAGGGAAGCGAACGGCGTATCCGACAACGGCAATCGGTTCAGCAGCCGGCATCAAACGCTCCAAAAAGTCGCCGCCCGCTCCGCGGGCGGTCCGAGATCCGCCCACGGAGTGGGCAGCGACATTCCGCCACATCAATTGGACCGTGTGTCACTCATCGCTCGTCGGCGGGCGTGGATAGGACCCGGGAAATGATACGGTTGCAGGCGGGTCGAGCCGAGCGGCGTGAGCCGCCGGTATTGTGATGGTCGGCAAGTGTGTGCAGAAGCGAGAAACGGTCTGCTAGGGGTGTTCAGGAGTTGAGCGTGTGACAAAGGCACTTGGCCACCACGGGCCGATACTGACGGTGCCCGCTTCCAAATCGACGGCTACGGACAATTCGCCGCCGTCTATCACCACGCCCTCCGCTGGCACGGGCGCGAACAGGATGAGCCAAGCGACCGGGTGCTTGGATGCCCGGCTCGGTAAGACCAGCGGATTCGGAGAGGCCCCGCGTAGCCGCCATTGCTCGCGGTCATGGCGGTCGGCGACGAACGCTTCCGCGCGGCGGGTCGCCTCAGCCCGTGCTTCCGTCAGTGAGTAGCGAAGCCTGCCCACCGCGACGCCCCCCAATCCCAACCAGTATTCGGGTTGCGAAGGTTTTCGCAACCTCCACATTGGACTTGCCTGCCCGCCTCAGCCGATCTTGAACTCGAACTTGGCGAAGAACAGCATCTTCTTGTCGCCGGTGCGGAAGAGCTCTTCGAGCATCAGTTCCAGGTCGGGCTTCACCTTCGTCGGCTTGAGCTGGCCGGTGCCGCCGTCGATGCTGAACTTCACCTCCTTGTCCCACGCCACCATCCCGCGTTCCAGCCAGATGGTCAGCTTCTTGATGCCGCGGTCGGTCTTCACCACGATGGTGTCGCCGTTGATGATGTCGGCCGAGAAGCTGGCCGACCGCGGGGTGGTGAGGTCCGGCCGCTCGGCCTTCTTCTCGGTCAGCGTGTTCGCTTGCGACAACTCGCTCACCCCGATCCAGTAGAAGCGGTCGTCCGTCGGGCGGAAGGTGTGCCAGGCGTCGAACCGGTTGCCGTCCATCCGCAGCGAGTTCAGCCCCCGCACCCGCCGCTTCGGGGCCATCCACTCGAAGATGGTCGGCACTTCGGACGCCTCCCACCCGGCCCCTTGCCCCTTGAACATGACGAGGGTGGCGTAGTACCCGTAGGGCAGCCAGTTCTGGTACAACTTCCGCACCCCGTCGGCGCCCGGCGACCACTCGCCCGTGACGGAGTAGATGGCCACCTTCTGCGCGTTCTTGGAGTAGTCGCGGTAGAACTGCTGGACCGGGGCGGGGGCCATCGCCACCACCCCGGCGAAGTGGTCCGGCCGGCTCATGGCCAGGTCGAGGGCGAAGTTGGCCCCCTGCCCGAAGCCGAACGCGAACACGCGGTCCTGATCCACGTTGAACTTGCGGGACACGTCGCGGATGGCCGAGGTGACGAGGCGGTGGTCCTTGCCCATGTAGTCGAAGTTCTTGCCGCTGAACGGCGGGGCCCAATCCGGGGCGATCAGGATGTACCCGTTCCGTTCACACTCGGCGGCCAGCAGGCCGATCATCTTGGCCGCCTCCACGCTCGGGTCGTGGATGGCCACCACCACCGGGTACGACCGCCCGTGCTGGTACTCCCGCGGCAGTCGAATGAAGTAGTTCACGCCCACGCTGTCCTCGGCCGTCGGGTCGGAGGTGATGCGGAACGTGTCCGGGGCGCCGCTCTCCTTGGCGTCGATCGGCTTGCCGCGCCGCTTGGCCAGGTTCTCGGCGTCGATGGGCGGGAGCAGCGACACGATTTGCGCGATCTCGTCCGGCTCCAGGGCGGTGCCCGTTTGGTTGTACTTCCGCAGCACGGCGGAGCGGTCGTTGAACCCCCGCTCGTTCAGGTAGGCCGCCACCATCGCCCGCGTGTCCCACACCTTCGCCGCGTACGCGGTGTCGTTCTTCGCCCCGTTCTTGCCCATCAGCCAGCCGGTCACCGCCAGAGACAGCACCTGTTCCGGTGTGGATTTCGCCACCCGCCCGGCGGCCCGCTCGCGGGCCATGGTGTCGGCCACCTGGGTGAACGTCTCGACGCGCTCGAGGGTGTCCGGGTGCAGTTCGGTCAGCACCGCCTCCGCCCCGCTCACGACGCTCTTCAGTCCGGCCGGCACCGGCTTGCCCGGCACGTTCAGGACGATCGGCGCCCCGCCGATCGCGGCCGCGGCGTTCTGTTTGTCCGCCCCGGTGATCTCGTCGATCAGGTTCCGCAGGTGGCGGCGGGTGGCCTCGTACTTCGGCTGGAGGGTCTCGACGGTCGCCTTCAGCTTGGTCAGGCGGTCGAGTGCGGCCTTGTCCGCCGCCTTCGGCTGGTACGTCTTCAGGTAGTCGCCGGCCATCTGGTATTGCCCGGCGGCGAGGGCCAACTCCAACTCGCCGAGAGTCCAGTCCACTTCCGCTTTGTCGATGGCGGTGGAGACCAGATCGTACTTGTCGGCGGCCTCCTTCGGCCACGCCCAGGTGATGTCCTTCTTCGCCAGGTCGAGTTCCGCCCGCGCGTCCGCCCGCCACCCGCACTCGAGCAGGAACTCGGCGACCTTCACCCGCTTCATTGGGTCGGGCACGGGCAGCCAGCCGTCCCGCAGGTCGGGGTGGTTAGCCAACAGTTCCCGCACCACCACCGGGCCGAAATTCGGGTCAGTCGGGGAGTACGCCTGCCGCATCTTGTGCGAGATGGACGTGAGGTAAATCTGCTTCGGCGAGAGGACGCTGACCACCTGCACGATCCGCTCGGCCGGCGTGCGGGGGTTCCCGTAGGTGGTGGTGCGGCGGCCGTCGGCGTTGAACAGGCCGACGGTCTGCTTACTCCCGGATGGGACCACCGGCGCCGACAGCCCGATCACCGCCGGCCGGCGGTACTCGATTACCTTCTCGTCCTTCAACGCCCCCTTGACGAGCTGGATGTTCTTCTTCGCGTTGTTGCTGAAGTACACCCACCGCGGCCCGCTGTTGATGAAGTCGCACGGGTAGGTGAGGTCGAGCGCGGCGTCGATCACGGCCGTCGAACTCGTCTCCTTCCCGTGCTTGCCCTTGATGGTAAACCCGTCCGGGAAGATGACCACGTCCTGGGCGGAGGCGGTGGCCGCGGCGAACAGGAGCGACAGGAGCAACGCGGGTCGGCGGAGCATGGCATTCCCCAACGGTTCGGGCGGTTCGGCCGTCAATCCATTGTCCGCGGCCGGACGGTGCGGTCAAGCGGACGGTTGCCCCAGGGGCGGGCGGGTCGAACAATACCTGTCACCGGGCGTCGAACGGAGAACGGGCCGGACGGCCCGTGCGTTGGAGGGGTGTGAATGCCGATCTCGTTTCGTTGTCCGAAGTGCCGCAACAAGCTGAGTACGGCCAAGCGGAAGGCGGGCACCCTGGTGGCCTGCCCCAATTGCGAGGCCGAGGTGCGGGTGCCGACCGCGGCCGACAAACTCGACCCGCAGGTCGAGCGACTGCTGGCGGCGGCCGGGTCGGTGGCCGGCGGGGGGACCGAGGCCGTCACGCCGGAGTTAGAAGTCGAACCGCCGCCCGCTCCCCTCCCGCCGCCGGTGCCCGTCGCCCGCCGTGCCAAGCCCGTCCCGCCCGCCTCGCCCCCGCCGGCCAAGTTGAACGACCTGCCGTTGTTCGAGCGGGAAGACTTCGCCGAGCTGCTGGAGAAGGACGCCGAATCGGACGCGGACGAAACTCCACTGCCGCTTCCGCGCACACAGGCACCGCCCACCCCTTCGGCCGACGGGTTCGTCGTCACCCGCGGCACCGCCATCATGGTGCTGGTGTCGGTGGTGGTACTACTGGGGTTGGCGTTCGCCGCGGGGTTTCTGGTGGGGAACCGGGGGTGATCGTTACCCCGTCTTCAGTCCCTTCTGCCCGAACGCCGCCCGGATGTGATTGGCTTCGGCCCACACCTTCGGGTGGGTTTGCAGGAACGCAATCAGGTTGGCGGTACTCGTGCCGAGCAACTCCGCCGCCGTACTCACCTGCCCCTGCGTGTGAACCAGCACGTCGAGTACGACCCCCGCCGCCGGCCAGAACCGCGGGTCTTTCGCCCCCAGGTGTAGCCGGCCTTCCGCGTCGCGTGCCGGGGCGTAGTCGGGGTGAGCGAGCAACTGGTCCGGCTCGACCGCTTCCCGCAGGTGCAGGAACAGCGCCCGCCGCAGCCTCTGCTGACACTTCGCCTTGTTCTCGTGCTGCGAGCGGCTCTCTTCCGCGATCACGAGCAGGGCGGTTGGCAGGTGGCGCAACCGCACGGCCGAACTGGTCTTGTTCCGCTTCTGCCCGCCGGGGCCGCTGGCGCGGTAGGTGTCCACCTCGCACTGGGCGAGCAGTTGGGCGTCGGTGAACGCGGCCCAGTGGGTGCGGGGGAGCATGACTTGTTAGCCCGACGCGCGAGCGAGGGGCCAGGTCCTTCGCGGGAATCGGATCGCTATCTCCCGCGGATGACATTGCCCGACTCGTCGAACACCGCCGGGTTCGACCAGCCGAAGAAGTCGTCGTAGTAGTTGCCGCGCTCGGTGCGAGCTTCTCCAATCTGAAACGCCGCCAACCGCTTGTGGAACGTGTCCAGACCGAGAGTCGCGGCGAGAGCGAGCGCGCCGTCGATGTACTCCCGGAGAGCCGCCTTGATGAGGCGGTCCTCCTCTTCGGACACGCCGTAATAGTCGGGCATGACGTACCCGGCCGTGGGCTTGATGAACAGGTTGAAGATCGGGTCGCCCATCTTCTCCCGAACCACGGAGTCGTAGAGCGACTCATCCCGGTCGCCGACAATTTCGAGCTTGCGCATCAACTCGAGCAGAAGCTCTTCCATGCTACGAAGTCCTCTCCGAAGCTCCTCGCGGCCCGACCACGAGACACCGACGTGCGACAGGTGGTTCGCCCCTCGCTCGCGCGTCGGGCTAACTAACGGGGCGTCACCCGCACGGGTTTGCCGTCTTGGTACAGTTCCAGCCGCGAGCGGTAGTCGTCTTCCGCGTCGGCCGACACCTTCTCCATCGCCTTCTCCATCCACTTGACCGCGTCGTCGTAGTCGCCCAACTCGGCGCACGCGGCGGCGAGCGTGTCCAGGTAGCTCGGCTCGTCCCACTCGCTCAGCTCGCACGCGCGGGTGGCGCACTCCTTCGCCCGCGTGCCGTTCCGCACGTCCGGGTCGGGGGCGGTGGCCCAAAGCCAGGCGAGTTGGTTGAACGTGCCGGCGTCCTGCGGGTCGCGCTGGAGCGCCGCCAGGTGGTCCTGAATGGCCCGCTGGTACCGCCCCTCGTGGTAGTGGACGCCGGCCCGCAGGTTGTACGGCAACGGGGCGTTCGGGCTGAGCTTGATGGCGTCGGTGAAGTCGGCCAGTGCCCCGGCGTGGTCGCCCAGCGACTTGCGGCACAGCCCGCGGACCTCGAACGCCTTGCCTAACGTGGGGACCGCCTTCAGCACCGCGTCGCAGTCGGCGACGGCGGCGGGATACGCCTTCTTGCCCAAGCGGACGGTGGCGCGGGCGAGGCGGGCGACCACCCGGTCGGGGTCCAGGTCGAGGGTGCGGGTGAAGTCGCGGTCGGCCGCGTCGATGTCGCCCATCGCCCGGTGGATCAGCCCGCGGGTCTGGTGGGCCCGCGGGCTTTTCGGGGCGAGTTGAATGGCGGCGTTGGCGTCCCCTAGGGCGGAGTCGTACTCCTCCAACTCCAGGTGCAGGTCGGCCCGCGACAGGCGGTAGTCGGCAGCGTTATCCGGGTCGGCCCCGATCGCGTGCTCGAAGTCGTCGAACGCCTTGGCGGATTCGCCGTTCGCCGCGAAGCACTCTCCCCGCAGGCCGTACACCGGTGCGAGGCCGGGGTCGAGCGCGAGCGCCTTGTCGCAGTCGGCGATGGCCGGCTCGTAGGACTGCTGGCGGAAGAGCAACCGGGCACGCTCGGCGTACAGCAGGGCGTCGTCCGTCTTCAGTCGGATGGCGGCGTCGAAGTCGTTGAGCGCGTCCAGGCGGTTGCCCATTTCCAGGTGCGCGAGCGCCCGGTAGCGGTAGCCGGCGGCGACGTGCGGTCGCAGGCGGATGGCCCGCGAGAAGCACTCCACCGCCTCCCGGAAGTCGCCGGACTGGAAGCTCTGGTGCCCGCGCTCGAACAGGGCCTGGGCGTCGGTGGTGGTGCGGTCGGTGGACATCGCGGGTCGGCGGCGAGGAGACGGACGGGAAGATTGTACTTGGGCAGTCCAGTCTAGAGCATTTTCAGGCGATTCCTATGACCGAAAGAAGGGGCAGCGGCTGCCAGGATGGCGGATTCGTCTCACTCTCACCACTTCACCCCCCACCCCTCTGGGCCGATCCCCCGCTCGCGGCGAAGACAGTGGCACCCCCGTTACCTATTTTATCATCCACTCTCCGTGACCTGTTTTCGCCTCACTCGACCGGAGCCGACATGCCTGCACGCCCCGTCCGCACGTTCACCGTCCTGCCGAGCATCCCGGACCGGCTGAGCGGGCTCCTCGATCTGGCCTACAACCTGTGGTGGGTGTGGCACGCCGACGCCGTCGCACTGTTCCGCCGCATCGACCCGGACCTGTTCGACAAACTCGACCACAGTCCCATCCGCTTGGGGTACGCCGTCAGCCAGAAGCGGCTGGAAGAGTTGGCCCACGATGACGACTTCCTCGCTCACCTGGATCGCGTGCATGCGGCGTTCACCACCTACAAGCAGGCGAAGCCGTGGTTCGCCGAGGCCCACCCGGAAGGGGCCGGCCTGAAGGTGGCGTACTTCAGCATGGAGTTCGGCATCCACGAGAGCGTGCCGGTCTACTCTGGCGGTCTGGGCGTGCTGGCCGGCGACCACCTGAAGAGCGCGTCCGACCTGGGCATCCCACTCGTCGGCGTCAGCATGATGTACCGCGAGGGGTACTTCCGCCAGTACCTGAACGCCGACGGCTGGCAGCAGGAGAAGTACCCCGAGAACGACTTCTTCAGTCTGCCGCTCATCGCGGAGGAAGATCAGAACGGCGAGCCGCTGCTGGTGAGCGTGGACCTGCCCGGCCGCCAGGTGCAGCTCCGCATCTGGCGGATCATGGTCGGCCGCGTGCCGCTGTACCTGCTCGATGCGAACATCCCGCAGAACCGAGTCGAAGACCGGGCCATCACCTCGCAGTTGTACGGCGGGGACATCGTCACGCGGATTCAGCAGGAGATCGTCCTGGGCATCGGCGGGGTGCGGGCACTCCGAGCGGTCGGGCACGAGCCGACGGTGTGCCACCTGAACGAAGGGCACGCGGCGTTCTGTGCGCTGGAGCGGGTCCGCACGCTGATGGCCGAAAAGAAGCTCGACTTCGCCACCGCGTCGGAAGCGATCAAAGCGGGCACTGTGTTCACCACGCACACACCCGTGCCGGCCGGGAACGACGTGTTCGACCCCGGCCTGATGGACCAGTACTTCGGCGGGTACTTCCCGCAACTGGGGCTGGACCGCCGCAGCTTCCTGGCGCTCGGCCGGCAGCGGGTGGACGACGAGGGCGAGCGGTTCGGCATGACCGTGCTGGCCATCCGCATGTCGAACAGCAGCAACGGGGTGAGCGCCCTGCACGGGCAGGTGAGCCGGGCCATGTGGAACCCCATCTGGCCGACCCTGCCGAAGGGCGAAGTGCCGATCACCAGCGTGACCAACGGCGTTCACACGCAGACGTGGCTGGCCCCGGAGTTCGGCCACTTGTTCGAGCGGTACGTGGGCGTGAAGTGGGACAGCAAGCCGACCGACTTCGCCGTGTGGAAGCAGGTGGACCACATCCCGGACGCGGAAGTGTGGCGGACGCACGAGCACTGCCGCGGGCGGCTCATCACCTTCGCCCGCGAACGGCTGGCCATGCAACTGAAGCGCCGCAACGCCCCGGCCTACGAAGTGGCCGCCGCCGCCGAGGTGCTCGACCCCGAAGCCCTGACCATCGGGTTCGCCCGCCGGTTCGCCACCTACAAGCGCGGCGACCTGGTGTTCCGCGACTCGCCCCGCCTGGCCGCCCTGCTGAACAGCACCGACAAGCCGGTGCAGTTCATCTTCGCCGGCAAGGCCCACCCGAAGGACAACGGCGGGAAGGAACTGATCGCCCGCGTGGTGCAGAACGCCCGCCTGCCCGAGTTCCGCAACCGGGTGGTGTTCATCGAAGACTACGACATGAATGTCGCCCGACACATGACGCACGGGGTGGACGTGTGGCTGAACAACCCCCGCCGCCCGCTCGAAGCCAGTGGTACGAGCGGGATGAAAGTGGCCGTGAACGGCGGGCTGAACCTGAGCATCCTCGACGGCTGGTGGGTGGAGGGGTACGACGGCGAGAACGGGTTCGCCATCGGCTCGGGCGAGGAGTATTCGGACCTGAAATATCAGGACGACGTGGAGAGCCGGCTGATCTACGAACTGATCGAACGGGAACTGGTGCCCGTCTTCTACGACCGCGGGTCCGACCGCCTGCCGCGGCAATGGATCAAGCGGATGAAGAAGGCCATCAGCACCCTCGTGCCCGCGTTCAACACCAACCGCATGGTGGAGGAGTACCTGAACCGCTGCTACCTGCCGGCCCACGGCCGCGAGGCCAAGCTGACGGCCGACGGGCTGAAGCCGGCGGGCGAGCTGGCCGGGTGGCGGAAGAAGGTGCAGGCCGGGTGGGGTGGGGTGAAGGTGGACAGCGTTGAAGCCCCGACCGGCGAGATGTGGCGGGTGGGCAAGTCGCTGCCGGTGAGCGTGCGGGTGCAGTTGGGCGGCGTGCCGGCGACCGACGTGGAAGTGCAGGTGTGCTACGGCCGGCTGGACGGCGACGGCGACGTGACCGACCCGCAGGTGGTGGCCCTGTCGGCGGACGGGGCGAGCGGCGGGAGCGTGCTGTTCAGCGGGCTGGTGCCGTGCGACAACAGCGGGCACTTCGGGTTCAACGTGCGGGTGCTGCCGAAGCACGCTAACCTGCCGAACCTGTTCGAGCCGGGCCTGGTCACCTGGGGGTGAGCCGCAGCCATTCGCCGCGAACTTGCGAGCGGGCAAGCCGCGGCGGATAATGGTGGAACCGAGGGGGAGTGACCATGAACACCGACGTAACTACCACCGACGCCGCCGACCGCGACCGTCTCCACCCTCCGGTGGAGTTGGAATTCGACACAGATCGGGGGTCGATGATCGATGGGCTGCTGAGTGTGCCGCGGCGGTATGCCGTTGCTTTCGCGGTACGCTGTGCCCGTCGTGTCGCCCCCCAACTCTTGGAATCGAAGGACCAGGAAGCGATTGAATGGCTGGAGGCCGTGGATTCTGCGCTCGGTGTGTTCACTCGCTGGACCCACGGAGACACGATCAGCCGATTCCGCCTGGAGCGAGCCCGAGGCGATTGCCATCTGGTGAGAGACATGGACGTTTTCGTCGCCTCAGCTGCCGCGTCAGTAGCTGACGCACTCTTCTTCACCACCTCCCTCATCGCCGCTGATGCTCCCGCCCAACTCGCGGTTGTCGCCGGCGGTGCTGTCGCCGACGCGGCCGCCAACGCCACCGATGCCTCCGCCGAAACTGTCCGTTCGGCACAAGCCGACCGGAACCACCTCCTCTGGGTTTCAACTCCGAAGGGCTGGCATGATGACCGCCCCGTTCCGGCCGACTTCTTCGGCCCGCTGTGGGTGGGTGAGGAGCCGGCGTGGTCCCGCGAGGGGTGGGCGAAGCTGAAGGCGTACCGCGAAGAGAAAACCAGCCGGAAACCGCCGCCCGAAGAGCCGGGAACGACTCTGGAGCAGTTGGAGGGCTGGTTCGCGGAGTTAGAGAAACTGCGGGCGGAACGGCTGCCGTACCCGACCGAAGAGGAGCGCCTGGCCGACACGAACTGGCTGCACCAGCAGATGAACGCCCGCGCGATGGGCGGATACTTGGGGCGGTTCGTCGGTGTTCTCAACAAGGAGGTCGTCGGTACGGATACCGATGCCACACGGTTGGAACTCGCCCTCGCCTACAAGTACCCGGCGGTCAACCCGGATCGGTTCGTCATCTTCCACATCGGGTGAACCACCTCGACCGGAGTTCGCCCATGCCCCGCGTCCAACTTTGGGCCGATTTCGACCCGAAGCAGGTGTCGATTCCGTTCGTCAACCCGGACGGCACGCTCAGCGAACTGACCAACCACCGACTTTACTGCAAGGTGTTCGCCGGCCGCGACCTGAAGGACCACGACGCCATCGTCGACACCGGCGCGACGTCGATGATTTTCCCCCACAGTGTGTGGCAACGGTTCGCCGGCCAGATCACGCCGGTGGCATTTGCCGACGGCCAATCCACCCGCGGTGGTGTGATCGGTGGAAAGTCGTTCCGCTTCAAACTGGGGCGAATCACAGTGCAGTTGGCCGGTCGCTCGGAGGGGCAGAGGTTGCCGGCGGTCGAAGTCGTCGCCCAGTTCGAGCAACTCGACCCGGCAATCAACCCGGCGGATCGGTTGAAGATCACCTACGTCGGCTTACAGTTCGGCCCGCTGGAGAACCGTTACCTCGTCGTGTCGCCCAAGCAGACCCACGTCGAGCGGTGCGAAGTGTGGATCAGCGACGAGAGGCCGGTCGATCCGCTCGTGCTCGCATCGGTCACGTTGTAATCACCTCAGTCGATGATCTTGGTCAGCGGGAACTCGACGATGCTCGTCGCGCCGGCCCGCTTGAGCGCCGGGATCAGAGTCCGCACTTCCTCTTCGCTCAGGATGACCACCACGTCGATCCAACTCGGGTCGCTCAGCCCGCTGATGGTCGGCGTGTGGCCGGGCATGAGCGCCAGAACGCCCCCCTGTTGATCCTTCGGCACGTTCATCATCAGCCCCACCTTGCCCTCGGCCGCCATCGCCCCCTTCAGCATCAGGATCAGGTCGTCCATCTTCCGCCGCTTCCACGGGTCGTCGGCCGCCGCCGGGTTGGCGATGAACCGCGTGGTACTTTGCAGGAGGTCGGCCACGATCCGCAGGTTGTTCGCCTTCAGGCTGCTGCCGGTCTCGGTCACTTCCACGATGGCATCGGCCAGCGTCGGCGGCTTCACCTCCGTCGCCCCCCAACTGAACTCGACGTTCGCCGTCACCCCGTGGCTCGCCAGCCACTTCTTGGTGATGTTCACCACCTCGGTGGCAATCCGCTTCCCTTGCAGGTCTTTCGGCCCCTGAATCGGGCTGTCGTTCGGCACGGCCAGCACCCACCGCACCGGCCGGCGGCTCACCTTGCTGAACACCAGTTCGGCCAGTTGCGTCACCACCGCGTCGTTCTCGACCACCCAGTCGTGCCCGGTCAGCCCGCAGTCGAGCGAGCCGTCTTGAACGTACCGGGCCATCTCCTGGGCGCGGATGAGCGTGCAGTGGATTTCGGCGTCGTCGATGCCTGGGTAGTAGCTACGGCTGGCGAAGGTGAGCTTGTACCCGGCCTTGCGGAACAGGTCGGCGGTAGCTTCCTGGAGCGACCCGGCGGGGATGCCCAGCTTCAGAACGCGATCAGACATGGTGCGGCTTCAGGGTGAAGGGCGGACGTAAACAGACACGGTACACCCGCTACCGTTCGTGACAACCCCGTGCCGACTGATGCCGGCATGGTATGCTGTCTGCATCCCGCCGAGACGCCACCTCCCATGCCCACCCGCTCACCATCCGACCGCCGCTCGTTCCTGCTCGTCGGCGGGGCGTGTGCCATCGCCTCCGGCCTCACCGTCCTTTCGGCCCGGCTCGCCAGTGGCAGCACCGGCACCCGCGGGTACGGCCCCCTTCATCCGGCGAAGGACGAGGCGACCGGCCTCACGCTCGTCAAACTGCCCGACGGCTTCCGCTACCGCACCTTCGCATGGAACGGCGACCCGTTGCTGACGGGCGGGGGCAAGTCGCCCGGCTCACACGACGGCATGGCGGTGGTGAAGGCCGACGGCGACCGCATCACACTCGTGCGGAACCAGGAGATCAGCGGGCGGGGCAAGGCGTTCGGCGGGGCGAAGACGAACTACGACCCGACCGGCCCCGGCGGGTGTACCAACCTCGTCTTCAACACCGCCACCGAGCGACTCGAAGACAGCTTCATCAGCCTGAGTGGGACGGCGCACAACTGCGCCGGCGGATCGACCCCGTGGGGCACGTGGCTGAGCGGCGAGGAGAACGTGGGCGACCCGACCACCCTCGACGGGAACAAGAAGCCGATCGGGTACGAGAAGGAACACGGGTGGGTGTTCGAGGTGCCGGCGGGCGGGACGACCGAACCACAACCTCTGAAAGACATGGGCCGGTTCATCCACGAGGCGGTCGCGGTCGATCCGGCCACCGGGTGCGTCTACCTGACCGAAGACACCAACCCGAGCGGGTTCTACCGCTTCACCCCCAAGACGCCGGGCAAGCTGGCCGACGGCGG
>JANNDF010000642.1:0-6281 GCA_031387445.1 Planctomycetia bacterium | reverse complement strand
CGAACGGCAGGTGCCAGCCCGCGGTTCGCCGAATCAGCGGGCTGACGCCCGCCGCTCGCCCTGCTACCCCCGCAGGTTGAACAACTTCCGCACGGCTTCGAGTAGCGTCGTTTCGCCGGGGTCGTGCCGGGAGGCATCCTTGAGCGCGGCCATCGGCCCGTGCAGCAGCTTGTTCTGGAACTGGCGGAACGCGATCTCGACGGCCTCCTTCTCGGCCGGCGTCAGCTTGCCGTTCAGCTTGCCCAGCAGAGGGCCGAGCACCTCCGCCCGCAGCTTGTCCGCCTCGCCGAACAGTTCCTTGATGACCGGCCCGCTCTTCCGCCGCTTCCAGTCGTCGGCGAACTTCTTCACCTCCGCCTCGATCACCGCTTCGGCCGGGGCCACGTGCTTCCGCCGCGTGCCGAGCGTTCGCTCCCGCACGCGGGTCAGGTCGTCGATGTTGAACACGAACACCCGTTCGCCGTCGTGAATGGCCGGGTCGAAGTCCCGCGGCACGGCGATGTCCAGCACCACCAGCGTGCCGGCCTGTCGCTTCGGGCGGACGTGCTTGTCGAATCTCGCCCGCGGCATGATCGGCTCGTTCGCCCCAGTGGTGCTCAGCGCGATGTCGGCCTCGGCGAGCGCCACGTCCAGTTGCTCCCACGGCACGGCCGCACCGCCGCACCCGGCCGCCACCTCCGCCGCCTTGACCGGACTGCGGTTGGTCACCAGAATCCGCTTCGGCTTCAACTCCTGAAGGTGCTTGAGCGTCAGCCGGGCCATCTTGCCGGCCCCGATCACCAGCACCGTCTTGTCGTGGAAGTGGTCGAACACCTGCCGCACGTAATCGACCGCCACACTGGACACGGACACGTGCCCGCGGGCGATGCCGGTTTCGGTCCGCACCCGCTTGGCCACCCGCAGGGCGTGCGGGAAGAGGGTGTTCAACAGCGGGCCGGTCGCGCCGAGGGATTGCGCCAGCTCGAACGCCTGCTTCACCTGACCGGCGATCTGCCCCTCGCCGACGATCAGGCTGTCGAGGCTGGCCGACACGCGGGACAGGTGCCGCACGGCGTGGTCGTCGGCGTGCTCGTACAGCAGCGGGCGAATCTTCTCGGCCGGCACGCCGTGGACGCCGGACAGGAAGTCGGCGGCCGCGGGGGCGTCGAACGGCATCGCGCACACTGGCCGGGCGACGTACAGTTCGACGCGGTTGCAGGTGGACAGCAGCACCACCTCGCACCCGCTCGTCCCGAGCGCGGTCACGGCCGCCCGCTGCTTGGTGTCGTCGAACGCCAGTTTCTCCCGCAAGTCCACCGCCGCCGTGCGGAAGTTGCACCCGATCGCCCGGAGGTTCATGGCTGCCCCTCCGTCGGTTCCCCTGGCCCGGTCGTGGGAGGGGAGTCGGGGAGTGGGGTGCGGTCGTTGGCGAACGGGTGCGCGGCCAGCAGCACGGCCAGCATCAGCCCGAACGCCGCGATCGTCAGCCACGCCAGCCGTCGGCCGGACACGCCCGCCGCGTACCGCAGGTACATCAGCACCCCGAACACCGCCCACAGGCCGACCGTGCCGAGCACCTTCAGGCTGAACCAGTTGTCGCCCAGGTCGTGGTACTGCCGCAGCAGCACCGCCCCGAGCAGCAGCCCGACGGTGAGCAGGGGGAACGCCAGGTTGACCGCCCGCCGGCTCATCTGTTCCAGCCGCTCCAGGCTGAGCAGGTTCATGCGGCCGAGCGGGGGCAACTTCCGCCGCAGGCGGTCGGCCTGGATCAGGTACATGACGCTGGCAATGCACCCGACGCACACCCCCACCGCCGCGAGCAGCACGAAGACGCCGTGAACGGCCGCCCACAGTTTGTCGCCCAGCACGGCCGTCTTGTCGGTGGATGAAACGGCGAACGCGGCCAAGGCGACGAGGCCGAGCACCATCGGCAGGATGAACACCGCCCACGCCCGGCGGGGGGCGTGCAGCGACCCGTACAGGTAGAACACGGCCAGCACCCAGGCGACGGCGAGGGTGGCCCCGTAGGCGGCGGCCGGGCTGGGGTGGTGGACGGCGAGGAACACCGAGTGGGTGAACAGGCCGACGCCACCCCAGGCGAGCGCGACCCACCGCAGGGTGACGCCCGGCCACCGCAGGCGTGCCAGTTCGCACCCGAACGCCAGCAGGTAGCTCGCCGCGAAGCAACTGGTCGAAATGTGGCGGAGCAGGTCGGACATCGGCGGGGGTCGATCTCGGCGGTGGGGGGATTATACAGCCCCGTCCGTGCGAGCGGCCGGAGCCGACCCCGCCAGGGGTCGGGTTGGCAGGCGACACCCGACCCCTGGCGGGGTCGGCTCCTGTAAATACACCAGCCCACTCACGCGGGCCGCTCGCCAATTTGCGTCACCATCTCCGCCCGCACGACATCCGCGCCGGCCGTGCGGATGCGTTCCAGCCACACCGGGTCGGCGAATCCGTCGAGCAGCCGCCGCCGCTCGGCCGCATCGAGCACGTTCGCCAGCACCACCGTTCGCACTTCGCCCAGCACCCGCACCCACTCGGCGTACCCGTCGTCGAAGTGGTCGAGCACCTCGGCCGCGATCCGCTTCGCCAACCCCGGCGACGCGCCGCCGGTGGACACGGCGAACGTCAGATCGCCCCGTCGGACCACACTCGGCAGCACGAAGTCGCCGCTCGCGGGGTCGGACGCGCTGCACACCCACACGCCACGAGCCTTCGCCGCCACCACCACCGCCACGTTCACCTCGGGCGTGGCACAGGCGAACGCCAGCGCCACGCCATCGAGGTGCGAGTCGGCGAACGGCTCGGGGATGTGCAGCACACCAGCGGGAGGCGTGGGCAACACGACACCCGGATCAACGACTGTAACGGTCGCGCCGGCGGCAACAGCCACCGCGGCTTTTCGCCGGCCGACAGCCCCGCCGCCGACCACCAGCACCACCCTCCCGCGGATCGTCAGGTTCACCGACAGCACGTCATCCCCTCCGCTCGTGTGCCCTATCGCCTGTACGCTTTACCGACGGGAGTGGGGACCTCGGTCGGAGAATAATCCCCGCCCCGACTGGCGAACACGCTGGCTGAGGTTAACTTATTTGAATCACTGTCTTGTCGCTTCAATCAGAGGCGTTCGGAGAAATCATGGACTACACCGTCTCCCGGCGGGCCAACCTGCTCCGCGATTGTAAGGGCGACGGGGTGGACGGGCTGCTCGTCACCCACGCGGTGAACGTGCGGTACCTGACCGGGTTCAGCGGGTCGAGCGGGGCGGTGCTGCTGTCGCCCAAGCACGCCGTCCTCATTTCCGACTCGCGGTACGAGGAGCAGATCAAGGAGGAGTGCCCGGGGCTGGACGTGCACATCCGCCCGCACACCAAAACGCTCACCGACGCGACCGCCGAGGTGCTCACCAAATCGGGGCTGAAGGCGGTCGGCATCGAGTCCGACCACGTGAGCGTCGGCACGCTGGCCGCCCTGCAAGACAAGGCCGGCAAGACGACGTTCGCCCCGCTCGCCGGCAAGGTGGAGCACCTGCGGGTGGTGAAAGACCCGAGCGAGATGGAGCAGATCAAGGTGGCGGTGGGGGTGGCCGAGCGGGCGTTCAAGATGTTCGTCGCACTCATGCGGGAGACGGACACGGAGAAGGAACTGGCCGACGCGATGGAGACGTACATCCGGCGGGCGGGCGGGCTGCGGAGCGCGTTCCCACCGATCATCGCCGTCGGCGAGCGGGGGGCGCTACCGCACGCCGTCCCCACCTCCCGCACGGTCGGCGAGGCGAGCAAGATCCTGATCGACTGGGGGGCGGACGTGGGGTACAAGTCCGACCTCACCCGCACGCTGAAAAGCCCGTTCCCCGTGCCCCCACTCCGCAAGAGCAAGGAGGAGCGGACGGCGTACCCGTTCGACGAGGTGTACGAGGCGGTACGACAGGCGCACGAGGCGGCGGTGGCCGAACTGCGGCACGGGGCGAAGGCGAAGGACGTGGACACGGCCGCCCGCAAAGCGCTCACCAAGCACTCGCCGCGGGGCATCGACCTGAACGACTTCTTCACCCACGGGCTGGGCCACGGCATCGGCCTGGAGACGCACGAGGGGCCGCAGCTGCGGCAGAACTCGGACGCCGTGCTGGAGGCCGGCAGCGTGGTCACCATCGAACCGGGCGTGTACCTGCCCGGCTGGGGCGGGGTGCGGATTGAAGACGACTACCACATCACCAAGGACGGGGCCACCCGCCTGACCACCCTGCCGCACGACCCCGGCGCCATAGGATGAGCGGATTCCGGACTCCGCCCGCTGTGGACCCCGCCGTGACCCCCGAGAAGAACGCCTCCCCCCGCCCGTTCGACGTGAAAACGGTCGAATACCTCATCTCCCTGATGGCCCAGCACGAGCTGAGCGAGATCTCACTGGTCGAGGGCGAGCAGAAGATCCGCCTCCGGAAGGGCGGGGCGGCGGTGGCCTATGCCCCCGCCCCGGCGGCTTATGCCCCGGCACCCGTTGCGGCGGCGACAGCCCCCGCGGCCCCGGCCGAGGCGCCCAAGCCGGTCAAGAACCTGCACGAAATCAAATCCCCGATGGTCGGCACGTTCTACTCCAAGGCGTCGCCCGACAAGCCGGACTACGTGAGTGTCGGCAGCCAGGTGACCCCGACGACGGTGGTGTGCAAGCTGGAGGCGATGAAGATTTTCAACGACATCACCGCCGAAATCAGCGGCACCGTCGCCGAGGTGTGCGTGAAGAACGCCCAGCCGGTGGACTACAACACGGTGCTGTTCCGGGTCGAACTGTCCTAACGCGGAAGACGGAACTCGGAACGCGGAATGAAAGACTGCTCCGGGGCCGCGTTCTTCCATTCCGCATTCCACATTCTGCACTCCGAGTTGGATCATGTTTCAGCGCGTGCTGGTAGCGAACCGTGGCGAGATTGCCCTGCGGGTGATCCGCGCCTGCCGGGATCTGGGCATCGAGACGGCCGTGGTGTTCTCCGAGGCTGACCGCGGGGCGCCGTACCTGGCGCTGGCGGATCAGGCCATCTGCATCGGCCCGCCGCCGTCGGCCGACAGCTACCTGAACGTGCCCCGCATCATCGCCGCCGCCGAGATCGCCGGGGCGGACGCCATCCACCCCGGCTTCGGCTTCCTGAGCGAGAACTCCAAGTTCGCCCACGTGGTGCGGGAGAGCGGGTTCGAGTTCATCGGCCCGAGCGAGCAGTCGATGGACGCGGTGGGCAACAAGGACAAGGCCAAGGCCATCGCCAAGAAGGCGAAAGTGCCGACGGTGCCCGGCAGCGAGGGGCTGCTCGGCAGCGTCGAGGACGCCGCCCGGTTCGCCAAGCAAGTCGGCTACCCGGTGCTCATCAAAGCAGCGGCCGGCGGCGGGGGACGCGGGATGCGGGTGGCCCGCGACGAGGCGGAGTTGGCGAAAGGATTTGAGGAAGCGAAGCGGGAGGCCGAAGCGGCGTTCAAGGACGGCTCGGTGTTCCTGGAGAAGTACCTGGACCAGCCGCGGCACGTGGAGGTGCAACTGCTCGGCGACAAGCACGGGAACATCGTCCACCTCTACGAGCGGGATTGCAGCTTGCAGCGGCGGCACCAGAAGTTGGTGGAAGAGTCGCCCAGCCCGCACCTGCCGGAGCGGGTCCGCCGCGAGATGTGCGACGCGGCCGTGCGACTGGCGAAGGCGGCCGAGTACTACAACGCCGGCACCTGCGAGTTCCTGCTGGACAAGGACAACAACTACTACTTCATCGAGGTGAACGCCCGCATTCAGGTGGAGCACCCCGTCACGGAGTTGGTCACGGGCATCGACCTGATTCGGGCGCAGATCCGCGTGGCGGCGGGCGAGAAGCTGGGGTTCAGTCAGCGGGACGTGCAGCACCGCGGGTGTGCCATCGAGTGCCGCATCAACGCCGAAGACCCGGCCAAAGACTTCCGCCCGAGCGCCGGCACCATCACCCGCTGGCAGGTGCCCGGCGGCCCCGGCGTGCGGGTGGACACGCACGTCGTCCCCGGCTACCGCGTGCCGCCGAACTACGACAGCATGGTGGCCAAGCTGCTGGTGTACCAGCCCACGCGGGCGGAAGCGATTGCCACCATGCGGCGTGCCCTCCGCGAGTTCGTGGTCGAGGGCATCCAAACGACCATCCCGCTGCACCAGCAGATCTTCAACACCCACGCCTTCATCGAGGGGAAAGTGGACACCACCTTCATCGAGCGCACTTTCCTGCACCCGAACCCGCAAGGGAAGTAGTTTTTGGCATCGATTCTTCAGCTATTGCCGCACTGTCAGTTGATTGCCGT
>JANNDF010000617.1:0-5754 GCA_031387445.1 Planctomycetia bacterium | reverse complement strand
CGCTCACGCTCCCGGCTCGCAATGTGCCCGCTCGCCGTTGCCGCGTCCCCCGCGTAAGTTGTCCGCCGGTTCCCCTCCCCTCGGGCCTTCCGCCATGCGAACCCTCCTGCCGGTCCTCGCCATGCTCCTCGCTGTTCCTCTCGCCGATGCGGCCGACCTGAAACCCAAATCCGGCCCGGCCGTGAACGACGAGCCGTTCGGCACCGCCCCGGAAATCCCCAACCCGAAGGACAAGACCAAGCCCCTCCGCCCCGAGTCCAAGGTCACCAAGTACACCCTGGTGAACAAGGCCGGGAACTACGTCAGCGTCATCACGCTGGGTGGCACGGTCACGAATCTGGTGGTGCCGGACAAGGACGGCAAACTCGCGGACGTGGTGTGCGGGTTCGACTCCATCGACGGCTACCTGACCCAGTCACCGTACTTCGGGTGCATCACCGGCCGGGTGTGCAACCGCATCGCCAACGGCAAGTTCACCCTCCACGGGAAGGAGTTCACCCTGCCGACGAACAACGGCAAGCACTCACTGCACGGGGGCGAGTTCGGCCTGGACAAGATGGTGTGGAAGCCGGAAGCGAGTGTGGGGGCCGCCGGGCCGACTCTGAAGTTGACGTACACCAGCCCGGACGGCGCTCAGGGCTACCCCGGCAACTTGAACTGCACCGTGCAGTACACCTGGACGGACGCGAACGAGTTGAAGATCGAGTACACCGCCACCTCCGACAAGGCCACCGTGGTGAACCTGACCAACCACAGCTACTTCAACCTGGCCGGGCACGCCAGCGGGACCATCCTCGATCACGAACTGAAACTGGTCGCCGACAAGTACACGCCGACCGACGACACCCTCGCCCCGACGGGCAAGATCGAGCCGGTGAAGGGCACCCCGTTCGACTTCACCACCGCGACGAAGATCGGTGCCCGAATCAAGGAGATCAAGGCCGAGCCAGTGGGGTACGACCTGAACTACGTCCACGGCAGCAAGCGGGAGGAGAAGCCGAAGCTGGTGGCGACGGTGACGGAGCCGACGAGCGGGCGGGTGTTGGAAGTGTTGACCACTGAGCCGGGCATTCAGTTCTACAGCGGCAACTTCCTGGACGGCAAGGTGACGGGCAAGGGCGGGGCGGTGTACAAGCAGTACCAGGCGTTTTGCCTGGAAGACCAGTTCTTCCCCGACTCGCCGAACCAGAAGGACTTCCCGAGCATCACCCTGAAGCCGGGCGACACCTACACGCACACCACCGTGTACAAGCTGAGCGTGGCGAAGAAGTGAGCGGGCAAACAGGCGAGCGGCCCGCGTCAACGGGCTGTTCATTCGAAACTGCGGCCTCACGGCCGCCGCTCGCCCAGACTCGTCGGACCAATTCTCTCACAGCAACTCCCTCACCTTGTCGAGTTCGGCCTGCATCGCTCGGAGGGCGGCCACCGCGCGGTCGGGTTGCACCACGCAGTCGGACAGGTTCCCGTAGTGCTCCTCCAGGCAGTTCAGCAGCAGCGTGCGAATGGCCGGCCCGTCGGGCGTGGCACGGAGTTGGCTCGCGGCGTAGGCCCGCTCCAAGTCCGCCTCCTTCTCCGCCGCCCACTGCCGCAACCGTTCCTCCGTCCACTCCCCGCGGCGGATCGCCTTCAGCCGGTCGGCATCACGTCGCAGGTCGATGTCCCCTTCGCGTAGGATTTGCTCGCACTCGCCGAGCAGTCGCACGACGTGGTATGCGAACTTCACGTCATACCCGTGCTGCGCCACCAGTTCGGCCCGCTTGCCGGTCTGCTCCTTGATGGCGATCTTGTGCAACTGCGAGTACGCGTACCCCTTGCCGTCCGGAGTATATAGTTCACCTTGCGGCGAGACCAGCCGACCGAGACCGTACTGACTTCTGCCGCCCATGACGGTATCGTCTGGTCATGCGAGAGTACCCCGTGAGAGCGTACAGCTACGTCCGGTTCAGCAGCACCAAGCAGCGGACCGGCAGCAGCGTCGAGCGCCAGGTGAGCTGGGCCAAGAGGCTGTGCGAGCAGCGGGGCATCGGCCTGGACGACACGCTGAGCATCGGCGACCTCGGCGTGTCCGCCTTCCGCGGCAAGAACCGCAAGCACGGCGGGCTGTTCCTGTTCCTCCAGGCGTGCAAGCAGGGCCGGGTGGCCCGCGGGTCGTACCTGCTCGTCGAGAGCCTTGACCGCCTCAGCCGGGAACACCCGCTCGGCGGGTTCGAACTGGTCAAGGAGCTGCTGAGCGACCACGGCGTCGTCATCCTCACCGCCTTCCCGGAGCAGGAGTACAGCCTGGCCAACTACGACCGCACCTGTTGGCTGATGCAGGCCGAGTTCAACCGGGCCTACAGCGAGAGCCTGGCCAAATCGGAGAGGGGCAAGTTCAACTGGGTAAAGCGCCGGGAGCGTGCGGCCGAGCACACCGTCAGCACCCGCCTGCCGGCGTGGTTGAAGGTGGAGGCCGGCCGGGTGGTGATCGACGAGCCGAAGGCGGCCGCCATCCGCCGCGTGTTCGACCTGGCGGCCAAAGGGTTCGGCCAGTGCACGATCGCCAAGAAGCTGAACGCCGCTGGCGTCCCGCCGGTCGGCAAGTCCGCCGTCTGGCACGACAGCTACGTATACCGCCTGCTCACCAGCCGGGCGGTGCTGGGCGAGTTCCGCCCGCACCGGCACGAGGAAGGGGTGGGCAGCGTGCCGGCAGGTGAGGTGATCAAAGGCCACTACCCGCGGGTCATCAGTGACGCCCTCTGGGCGAAGTGCCGGGCGGGCGTGCGGACCCGCCGGCAGCAAAAGGGGCGTGTCAGCGCGGGCGTGTCCAATCTGTTCACCGGGCTGGTGTTCGAGGGCGGGGTGCCGTGCCAGCTCCGCCCCCGCGGCGACCGCGCGGCCCACCTGCAACCGGTCACCCGTGTCACCCCCGGCGTGCTGTACACCCCGTTCGAGAAGGTGCTGCTCTGGTTCCTGCGGTCGGTCGAGGTGCGGGAGGACGGGGCCGACGAGTATGCCACCTTGAAGGCCCACGCCGACCGGCTGGCCGCGTCGGTGAAGAAGCTCCAGGCCCAGATCGACGCCGACCCCGGCATGGCGGACATGCTGTCGACGCTGGCCAAGTGGAAGCGGGAGCACCGGGAAGCGGCCGAGAAGATGGAGTCCGCCGCCGTGCCGGCCAAGGCCCGGCACCTGCACACGAGACGGCTGGTCGAGGCGCTCGCCACCGCCAAGGGTGAAGAGCTGGAAACGATCCGGCGGGAGGTGCGGCAGTCTGTCCGCCAGGTGGTCGAGCGGGTCGAGGTCACCGTCATCTCCCGCAAGCGGCCGCTCCCCCCGGCCGACGCCAAGGGGCTGAACGTCGAGCTGCCGGACGTGCTGCCCCGGTCGACGCGGGTGGTGGTGGGCGTCCGCCTGGCCACCGGCGAGACGCACCACTTCTGCTACACCACCGCCGGCAGCCGGCTGACCGCCGGCGTCCACCTACACACGACCGACGGCACCCGCGTGGACCGCGTCGACCAGGGCGGGGCGTTTCCGGTCGACCCGCCGACCGCCAAGAGGGCGAAGGCCGACGCCCTGAAGGCGAAGTGCAAGGCGATGCGGGCCGAGGGCAAGAGCTACAAGGAGATCGTCGCCGCCACCGGGCTGAACCCGGCGACGGTCTACAAGCACATCTACGACTACCAGCAGCCGTGCCGCATGTAGGGCCCCACCGAGGGGTCGACCCCTCGCCTTTCGTCCCCGTCCGCAGTTGCGCTCCCGGCCGGATCGGGTAAACTCGGTGCCGTCCCCCGAGCAGTAACCCGATGGCCCGCCAGCGACAATTCACCGCCGAAGAACAGGCCGAGCGGCACGCCGACCAGCAGGCCACCTACCGCGCCAACCAGGCCCGGCTGCGGGACATCGGCCCGCTCCCGCCGGCGGCAGGCCGACGATTCGCTCCAGTTCTTCCTGTCCGCCTACTTCCCCGGCACGTTCAGTCGCAGGCAGGGTGCGCTGGAAGACGCCCAAGGTGGGTTGTTGCTTCTGTCCACTAACGACCCGAAAATCCGGATGTACGACGCCGTCCGGTCCAGCCGACTGGTTGTGGTGTTGAGCGGGGGAAGGAGCTGAGATAGCCTAGTCGGGTTTCCAGCGACTACATTTGTAGGACTGCGACTGGGATGGATTTCGCCAACCAGTTCGGACAGTGATCCCCGCAACGAATCGCGGTCAGGTTCACCCCGCGGCCCTCCTCCCCCCGGCACGCCCGAGCTACATGCCGTGCAAGATTCTGCCCGCCTCGGCTAGAGGCCGGTTATGGCGGTCAAGCAAAATCAGCTCACCCCGGACGTGGTACTGAAACACACCGCTGATCCGGGGAGCACGAGAGGGATGTGACCGATGCCGTCCGCAGACATTTCCGCACGGGTAGACGAGATCGTGCCCGACACGGTCACGCACCTCGGTCAGGTGCTCATCAACCCGAGCGGAGAGGTGCTCATTCATCGCCCCAACAAGCCGAAGCTCGGAGTTACGGCCGCCCTACCCCGGCTCCGGCGGCAGCCAGGGGAGCGGCCGTCCTCGACACTTGCTCGCTGCTGGGAAGAGAAGATGGGTTTGACCCCCGACGGCGTGTTCCCGATCCGTCACCTGTGGACGACGCCGCAGAGCCGGTCGTACTACTTCGCCGGGGCTACCACCGACCGCCGGCCCACACCGAAGGAAGAGGTGGGCTGGGCGGATCCGGATCACGCTCGTGCACTGCTCGCACACTCCGCCCCGGGTCCTGGGCGAGAGCGCGACCTCGACGCCCTCGACACCGCCTTCGGCATGTGCCTCTCTCCTTATCGCCGGGTGTTGGAGATGGTCCGCGAGCTGCACCGCATGGGGTACGAGCAGTTGCGGGCCTGTCCATACCTGTACGCCCTCGGCACGTGGCGGTGCCCGGTAGTCCCGGCCGCGTGGACCCTTCGCGAACACGGGGGCCTGTTCCGCCACCCGTGGGGCGGGCACGAGCCGCCGTTTGCCAACGTGCACGAGTACCACACGACGTACACGAGCGCGAGCGGGCAGTCGGGGCTGTTCGACAACATCTCGATTCCGGAAGTGGAGTTCGCCACCTCACGTCAGATGGCCGAGGCGTTCGTCCAGCGACGGCCACACCACAGCTTCGCCGGCCGCGGCCCGGACCCAGCGTACACCCGCTGGCTGGACGCCGTGCTCAACACGGTCGTGCCCGTCGGCGTCTTCTACGCCCACGGCGAGGGCCAACCGCCGGCCGCCCACCTGTACACCGCTCACACCCCGTGCATCACGCTCCCCCTTCCTCCACCCGGCCCCTATCACCAAGGTGTCTGGGACGAGTACGCCAAGTGCTGTCCCCCCCCAGCACGGACGAGAGCCACTGTGACCTCAACGTGCAGGTGCTTTGCAGTTTGAACGGCTTCGTCATGTGGGAGCCGGGGGTGGTGATCGTGGCCTAACGACTCGTTGAGAATGCTTTTTCCGTCCAAGTAGCGAGCATCTCGTGGCAACCTCGACTCGATAACAAATCGAAACTAATCGCTCCGAGTCCCTCCGGGTGAGGACCGGATACGCGCCAGCTCCCGACCGTGGGCAGATCTTTGTCAAATCACAGCGCGGACTGCTCATTAGAGTCGCTGCACGATAGCGGGTTTGGCGCTACGCTATGGGGATGAGCCACACCAGCCGCCTCCGCCGGAGTCCGGGCACGTTCCGCCAACTGACGGGAATCACCCCCCGACGTGTTCGACCAACTCCTGGCCGAACTGG
>JANNDF010001033.1:0-1491 GCA_031387445.1 Planctomycetia bacterium | reverse complement strand
GCGCCGTCGGCCGCGACCGCGACGACTTCGCGCACCATCCGCGCGTAGGGCACTGGCGCCAGCAGCCGGACGCTGCCGACGTCGTAGGTCACCGCGCCGGGTGTCGCTGTCAGGTGCGTGACGAGGCGCTCGAGCTGCGCCACGCGTGGCAGCGCGGCGAAGACGTCTTCCATCCCGATCGCCGTGAGGTCGGCGACGCGGCCACCGTCGGCGGAAAGCAGCCCGACGCGGGCGCTCTCGCCGACAGCGGCGCCACCGGGACGTACGAACGTGACGAGCATCGCCGCGAGAGTGTCAGGCCGGAGGTCTACAGATTCCCGCGCTTCGCCTGCTCCAGCTCGATCGACTCGAACAGCGCCTTGAAGTTGCCCTTGCCGAAGCTCTTGCTGCCGCGGCGCTGGATCACCTCGAAGAACAGCGTCGGGCGGTCGGCGACAGGCTTCGTAAAGATTTGCAGCATGTACCCTTCGTCGTCGCGGTCCACCAGGATGCCCAGGTCGGCCAGTTCGTCGAGGTCTTCCTGGATCGCACCCACGCGGTTGGGCAGGGCGTCGTAGTAGCTCTGCGGCACGCGGAGGAAGCTCACGTCGTTCGCCCGCATCGCCCGCACCGTCTTGCAGATGTCGCCGGTGATGAGCGCGACGTGCTGCACCCCCGGCCCGCCGTAGAAGTTCAGGTACTCCTCGATCTGGCTCTTCCGCTTCGCCTTCGCCGGCTCGTTGATGGGGAACTTGATCCGCCCGGTGCCGTTCTGCACCACCTTGCTCATCAGGGCGGAATACTCGGTGCTGATGTCCTGGTCGTCGAAGTGGGCGAGCTGGTTGAAGCCGAGCACCCGCTTGTGGAAGTCCACCCACTCGTCCATCTTGCCCTCTTCCACGTTGCCCACGATGTGGTCGATGGCGGCGAGGCCGACCGGGTGGAAGGTGGTCGGGCTGTACCGCTCCGGGTCCATCGCCTTGTAGCCGGGGGCGAACACCCCGCGGTAGTTGTCGCGGTTGATGAAGCTGTACGTCGTGTCGCCGTAGGCCAGGATACTGGCTGTCTCGTAGACGCCGTGTTCGTCCTCACGGGCCTCCGGGGCGCTCCACGGGGTAGCCCCCCGCTTCACGGCTTCGTTGAACGCCGCCCGCACGTCGGGCACGTCCATGGCAATGTCCATCACCCCGTCGCCGTGGGTGAGCAGACGGCGGCTTTCGGGGTGGGCGGCGCTCAGCGGGGAGGTGAGCACGAACGTGATGTCGCCCTGCCGGAGGACGTACCCGGCCTCGTGCTTCACCTTCGTTTCCAGCCCGGCGTAGGCGATGGGGTCGAACCCGAAGGCGTTGCGGTAGAAGAACGCGCTCTGCCGGGCGTTGCCCACGAAGAAGCGGACGTGGTCGATCTTGCGGAGGGGGAAATCGGTCACGGCGGCACCTCGGACGGACGACAGGTATTGTAGAGGCGAGCCGAGCGGCGTGAGCCGCCGGTTGTTGTCTCGCAACCGGCGGC
>JANNDF010000596.1:0-2060 GCA_031387445.1 Planctomycetia bacterium | reverse complement strand
GTCGAAGCGCTCATCTCGCGTCGGTCGGCGACGGTCGAAATCTCCGGCATCCGCAAGGTGTTCGAGCTGGCGCGGTCGCTGAAGAACCCGATCAACCTGAGCATCGGGCAGCCGCACTTCGACACGCCCGAGCCAATCAAGAAGGCGGCGCAAGACGCCATCGCCGCCGGCAAGAACGCCTACACGCTCACGCAAGGGGCACCCGAGTTCCGCGACCGCCTGATTGCCGACGTGAAGGCGAAGTACGGCCACGCCGACCGCGACGTGATCGTGACGAGCGGCACGAGCGGCGGGCTGATGCTGGCCATCCTGGCGGTGCTGAACCCCGGCGACGAGGTGGTCACGCCCGACCCCTACTTCGTCATGTACCCGAACATGGTGACGCTCGCCGACGGCAAGCTCGTGACGGTGGACACCTTCCCGACGAAGTTCAAGCTCGACCCCGACCGCGTCATCGCCGCGTGTACCCCCCGCACGAAAATCATCCTCCTGTGCAGCCCGGCCAACCCCACCGGATGCCTGATCGAACCCGACGCGATGCAGGCCATCGCCGAGTTTGCCGCCAAGCGGAACATCCTGCTCATCTCGGACGAAATCTACTCCGCCTTCACCTACGACGCCCCGCCACGCAGCCCGGCCGAGTGGAACGAGAACACACTCGTGGTCGAAGGGTTCGGCAAGACGTACAGCATGACCGGCTGGCGGCTGGGGTACGCCCACGGCCCGAGTCGGCTGATCGAAGAGATGAAGAAGCTCCAGCAGAGCACGTTCATCTGTGCCCCGAGCATGGCCCAGTTCGGCGGGCTGGCGGCACTCGATTACGACATGAGCGGGTACATCGCCGATTACAAGCGGAAGCGGGATACGCTCGTTGGTGGGCTGAAGGACTTGTACGAGTTCACCGAGCCGGGAGGAGCGTTTTACCTGTTCCCGAAAGCACCCTGGGGCACCGGCACCGAGTTCGTGAACGAGGCCATCAAGAACAACCTGCTGATCATCCCGAGCACCACCTTCAGCCACCAGGACACGCACTTCCGCATCAGCTACGCCGCCACCGACGAGACGTTGGCGAAGGGAATTGAGGTGCTGCGGCGGATTGCCAGGAAGTAGACAAATGGCGTCAGACGGCTGCCGGGAAGTTACCCAAATTCTTCATGTTGCCGGGGCAGAAGTCTTCGCGTCGGTTCCTAACATTACACTTTGTTCCTTGGGCTGCACTGCCCAGCCAAGCCGTGGAGGGAAGGATATGCGTTCGACGACACTGCGCTTCACCCTCGCTGTGCTACTGCTCTCCAGCGCCGGGACCACCTTTGGGCAGACCCTTTACTGGAACACGAGCGGCACATCTGCGACATGGACCGCGAGCAACTGGGGATCTGTCCCTGCCGGCCCTTACACATCGGCATGGACCGCAAATTCGAACGCAATCTTCAACGCGAACTCGACAGTGACCTTCGCATCCACTTCCGTCGGCAACGTGACGGTAGCGGATGGGGTGACCGTCACCGTGACCGCAGTAAACACGCTCAGCACGAACAACTCAGTGCGAACTTTCGACATCGGCACTGGTTCTACCCTCACCTGGATATCCCAGTCCGTTTCCAACAACAGTGCCACCGGTTTTACCAAGAATGGCGCAGGCACCTGGAATTTGGGAGCTGGCTCAGGCAGTAACGTCTACACTGGCGGGTTTACTCTGAACTCGGGTACGGTGATCGCCACTGGCAACAACGCGTTCGGTGGAGCGAACAGTGTGTTGACGATTAACGGTGGCACGATCCAGACTTCGGGCGTCCCTACTTTCGCAAATTCAAGCATCATACTCGGTGGCGATTTCACAAACACCGGCACTGCCGCCACCTTCTCGGGGACCGTCGCCCTCGGATCGGCCACACGCACCATCACGAACACCGCGACCGGCAACCGGACCTTTTCCGGTGTGATCAGTGGGAGCGCCGGTACGGGTTTGACTTTCGCCGGAACTGGCGTCACTCTGCTTTCCGGGTCGAACACCTATACCGGCGCTACCACCGTGAGCGGTGGCACCTTGCGGGCGGGGG
>JANNDF010001022.1:0-4177 GCA_031387445.1 Planctomycetia bacterium | reverse complement strand
CCTAACACACTTTTCTTGTGGGCCCCCGGGTTTATGGGGGCCTATTTGGTTGGGGGGGGGGGGGTGGCGGGGGCGGGGGGTTCGGCCATGATGGGCGGCATCACCCCCGTGTACGCCGCGCCGGAGACGTTCGCCAACAAGGTGTCCAAGCACTCCGACCAGTACAGCCTGGGAATCGTGTACTGCGAGCTGCTGAGCGGGCAGAAGCCGTTCAACGGGCGGAACATCCGTCAGCTCGCCATGCAGCACATGATGGAGCCGCCGGACCTGAGCATGGTGCCGGACCACGACCGGGCGGTGCTACGGCGGGTGCTGGCGAAGAACCCGGACGAGCGGTTCCCCAGTTGCACGGCGTTCGTGAAGGCGCTCCTCGGCAGCGGGAACGGCGACACGTCCAGCACCATCGCCATGCCCTCGGCCGCCGGCCGCACGCCCCTCCCGCAGCCGACGAAGAGCGCGAACGGCAGCAACCTGTTGCTCGTCACGCCTGGCACTCGCGCGACGGCCAATGCCGCCACCGCTCCGAAGCCGGCGGCCGCCCCGCCACTCACCCGCCGCACGATGGCCCGGTTCCCCGGCGGCGTGGGGCAAACGCTCTCCGCCTCGCTGCGGTTCGAGCCGGACGCCGGCGTGCTGCGGCCGGCGGTACTCATCGGCGTCGGCAGCTTCGGCCGCCGGGCGCTCCAACAGATTCGCTGCCGCCTGCTCGACCGCCTCGGCCAACTGGCGCAGGTGCCGTGCGTGCGGTACCTGTACGTGGACGCCGACCCGAAGGCGGCGGACAAGGCGTCGTCGGCCGCGTCGGACGTGTCGCTGACCCCCGAACAGGTGTTCCCCACCCCGCTTCAGCCGGTCACCAACTACCGCCGCCGCCAGCTCGACGACCTGATGCAGTGGCTGCCGCGGGAGAAGCTGTACTCCATCCCGCGGAGCTTGCGGGTGGACGGCTCCCGCGCGCTCGGCCGCCTCGCCTTCTGCGACCACTACCTGCGGTTCATGAACCGCATGAAGCACGAGATCGGCGTCTGCACCACCCCGGAGGCCATGCACCAGTCGAGCACGTTCACCGGGCTGAGCGTGCGGACCAAGCAGCCGGCCGTGTACATCTTCATCAGCGCCAGCGGCGGCACCAGTGGCATGTTGCTCGACCTGGGGCACGCCGTCCGCCGGTCGTTGGAGAAGATGAACCTGGCTGACGCCCCGGTGAGCGCGTTCATTCTCACTGGAGCGGTGCAGGACTCCGACAGCCCGGCGGAAGAGCTGGCGAACGTGTTCGCCACCCTCACCGAACTCAACCACTACGCCGACCCGGACGTGCCGTTCACCGCCCGGTACGGCGGACCGGAAGGCCCACAACTGGATGCCCGCGGGTTGCCCTTCTCGGCGTCGTACCTTCTGCCAATGGCCGCCCGCACCCCGGAGGCGTTCCGCGACGTCACCTCCCACCTGGCCGGGTACGTCGCCTACGACCTGACGACCCCGCTCGGCAGCGGCCTCGACTCCCTGCGGCAAAAGGCTCCTCCGCCCGGTCGCACCCCCTTCCGCGGGTTCGGCACGTTCGGCGTGTGGTACCCCCGCGGGCTGCTCCTGCGGAGCGCCGCCCGGCAGACCTGCGTGGACCTCCTCCGCCGCTGGTCCGAATCCCCGCACGCCTTGCCGCCGGAGGCCGATGCCGTGCTGCGGGAGGTGATGGGCGACACCCGCCTGACGCCCGAGCCGGTGAAGAAGTTTATCGTGGCCCAGAGCGCCACCGATGAAGAAGGCGACCCGCTGGCGGTGCTCGCCAGTTGGGTGCTCGAAGCCACCCGCACCGGTGCGGCCGGCGGGCGGAAGCCTGACCCGATCGGCTGGGCGATCGGCATCTGGGACACCTCCCGCGACTGGCTCGGAATGGAGCCGACCAGCGAGAGCGACAGCGGCTTCCGCCGCGGGCGGCTGAGCAAGCAGCTCGACCACGGGCTGAAGCGGGCGTTCGAGTCGTGGGACACCGAACTCACCGCCCGCATCCGCCGGCTGGAGAAGCTGCCCGGCCCGCGGCTCGGGGCGACGCAATCGGTCGTCGCCCAGTTGGTCGCGTCGGCCGGCGGGGCGATGGCGACGATGGAGAACCAACTGCAAGACCTGGCCTGGAAGCGGGAAGCCGCGAAGGTGGCCGTGCAGGAGGCGGTGACGAGCGCCCAGGGGGGCGGCACGTTCACGCTGTTCGGCAACCGCGAGGGCAAGTCGGTTCGCGCCGTCACGGATGCCGTCAAGGCGTTCATCGACCTGCGGGTGGCCGAAGACCTGACCGCCGCCGCCGCCCAGTTCTACCGCCGCCTGCACGCCCGTTTCGAGGAGTGGCACCGCACCGTGCAGGCCGCCCGCGAGCGGCTCGGCCAACTGGCCGACCTGATGGAAGCGCCCATCCTGCTGAGCAGCGGGTCGTCGCACAACCCCTTGCTCAGCAGCGAGGCGGCCGAGGAAGCCACGCAGACCACCCTCCGCGGGTCGAACACCATGCGGGTGGTGCTGCCGAAGGGGCAGGAGAAGCTCGACCGCTCGGCCGCCGACCTGCTCGACACCGCCGCTCCGGAGTCGCTGGCCAACCTCGAGGCGATGCTCACGACGGTGGTGCTCGAACCCCGCGGCGGCCTGATGCACCTGTGCAGCGGGTCGGCCGATCTGGCCCACCAACTGACCACCCCGCTCATCGACCAGGCGACGGTGTTCCTCTCCAGCCTGCTGCCGACTGAAGATGTGTCGGCGGTCGAGCACTCGGCCGCACGCGGGTCGCCGGACGAACTGGTCCGGCGGATCAGCAGCTACATCCGCGGGGCGGTGCCGCTGACCGGCGGGCCGACGGACGAGGAGCGGACGTTCCTGGTCCACCCGGACACCGACCCCGGACGGGCGTATGCCGACGTGGTGAAGCAGGTGAACCCGCAGGCGTACTGCGTGCCGGTGCGGGGGGCGGGCACCGACCTCATGTTCTGCCGCGAGCAGCCCGGCCTGCGGATGGCCGACCTGTTCAACCTGATCGACCCGTGCTGGGAGGCGTACCAGTCGCTCGCCGAGAGCGTGCTGCACAACCCGCACGCCCGCTTCGACGTGACCGAGTGGCTGCCCCTGGTGGAGTAGTGTTCTGCTCGCTCCGCGAGCGGCTGCGGAGGGGGCGGATGGTTCAAATCCACCGCCCCCACCCATCCGAAGAATCATGTCACGAGATTGGAATCATCCGTCGTGACGTGGTAACCCATTGCTCCGACTGCACTTCCGATGATTCAAGCGAACGGCACGTTCGTGTGGAATCAACCCAGATTAACACGTTGGTCGTCCGACTCGGGCCGACACAACACGTCGTGTGTCAAATCCGACGGTCAGTGATGTGCCAGAGGATGCCACTCGGGTCCGACAGGTAGAGCACCCGCAGGCCCCACGGTTGCACCGCCGGTGCCTTGGCCATGAACAGCCTGTACTTCCGCTGGAGGTCGTGTTCCTGAATGTGCTGCCACCAGGCGTCGGCGTCATCCACCGCCAGACTCATCATGAAGTTCTCGGCGTGCGACTGGACGTAGAAGTTTTGTAGCAGAAACCGGAAGTCGCCGGCCTGGAACTGGGCGACATCGGTGTTGCCCCACAACCGGGTGAAGCCGAGGTCGAGGTAGAACCGCTGGGACAGGTCGAAGTCCTTGGCGGGCACGAAGGCGTTCAGGTCAGCGACCGGGCCGGGGAGCATGGGCATCACACCAGTAGGGTGGGCGAGACGGGCGCAGCCTGCGATGACCCACCCAACTTGACGTGGATCTGTTGCTGCAATCAGACACCCTGCGAATCCGGCGGGGTAAGCTTCTGCGTCATTTCGGCCACCAAGTCCGTCACCTTCGATTTCATCACACGGTATAGCTCGCGGTTGTTCTCAGGTTTGACCGTTACGATTCCCATTGGGCTGATGTAGAAGCCGTGTCCTTCCCGCATGTCCTCACGCTTCACCTTACCGCCACGGTGGGCGAAACTGTGCCTGACCTCGCGAGCGGTGCTGATGATCGGATCATTCCAGTACTTCGTCTGCGGTGACTCCTGATGCGCATCACGACCGAGTCTCGCAGCGAAGTCATTCCAGAACGGGTCATGTGCGATCCGTTTTTTCGGATCCCCACCCAGCGCCTCGAAGCATGCCACCACGAAGCACTCGTAGGCG
>JANNDF010000479.1:0-5081 GCA_031387445.1 Planctomycetia bacterium | reverse complement strand
CCGGCACAGCCGGACCTACTTCTGCAACTCCGCGATCAGGCGATCGGCCCGTTCCGTGGTCACCTTCATCTCGTGCTTGTCGTCCCGCAGGCAGGCCGGGGCACCGTCGCACGCCCCGATGCACTCGGCGAACTCCAGCGTGATCTTGCCATCCGGCGTCGTCTCGCCGCACTTCACGCCGAGCTTGTGTTCGCAGTGCTCTTGCAGGTCGTAGGCCCCGCGGAGCATGCACGCCAGCCCGCGGCACACCCACAGGCGGGTCTGGCCGAGTTTGTCCCCGTCGTGCTTGAAGAACTCGTAGAAGGTCATCGTGTCGTGGACCTGCGACGGGTGCAGGTCCAGCAACTCGGCGATCTCGACCATCGCCTCGTTCGACACGGTGCGGTACTCGTCATGCACCAGATGCAGCGCCGGCAGCGTCACCGCCTGCTTGCTCGGGTACCGGGGGATGTACGCCCGGATGCGGTCTTTGATGTCGTCGCTCAGCGCTGGCATGGGTCGTCTCACAACGAGCGTGCTCGGTTACTGACGGGTGAACACCACCAGATCGGTCGAATTCGGTTTCGACACAACCTCCGTCGGGTACTTTTTCCCATCCAGACTCATGCAGAGTTTGAGTTCCTTGCCGTTGATCTCGTAGACGTCTTTCGATTTCACCCCTTTGACGTCGAAGCTGATCCGTTTCGGGTTGGTCGTCGGATCGACCGTGTATGCCATCGTCTGCGTTTCGTTCCGCGAGTTCTTGGAGGTGAGCGTGCCGTTCGCAAACTGATACGTGGTGATCAGTTTCTTCATCTCGGTCACGGACAGCGGCTTGCCCCCTTCTTCCATCCGGGTGGCGGTCCAAGTGCCGTTCAGCCCCGGATCACTGCCGGTTAACGGCTGGTCGTCGGAATTCGCCCCGCTACCACCGCATCCGATCAGGGGTAGGAGCAGCAACCCGAGTGTAAGGCGGACTCGTGTGCTCATCGGTCCAACTCCGCAGCAATGATGTTCAGGCTGCCCAGGACCGCCGGCACGTCGGAGATCTGGTGCCCCTCGATCATGTGCGGGAAGCAGGCGAAGTGGATGAACGACGGCGGGCGGGTGCGGGCGCGGAACGCCTTCGCGCTGCCGTCGGCCACCACATAGAAGCCGAGTTCGCCGTTCGCCGTCTCCGTCGCCCCGTACACCTCGTTCACCGGCGTATCGATCTTGCGGTTCCACATGAACAGCTCGAAGTGCTGGATCAGCCCTTCAATGCTGCGGTAAGTGGCACTCTTGTCGGGGATGCTCACCTTCCCTTCGATGTCCACGTTCACCGGCCCGCTGGGGATGTTCTCCACCGCCGCGGCGATGATCTTCAGCGACTCGGCCATCTCGCCCATGCGGACCAAGTAGCGAGCGAGGCAGTCGCCGCCCTTGCTGGCCACCACTTTGAACGAGCCTTGCAGTTCCGGGTACGCGAGGTACGGCTCGTCCTTCCGCAGGTCGCGGGTCACACCCGACGCCCGTGCCACCGGCCCGCTCACACTTCGGCTAATCGCCTCTTCCTTCGACAGCACGCCGACGCCCTTGGTGCGGTCCTGGAAGATCTTGTTGCGGTTGAGCAGTCGGGCGATGTCGTTCACGGCGGCCGGGAAGGTCTTCACGAAGTCGCGGACCTTCTGCACCACATCGTCGGTGATGTCGTTCATCATCCCGCCCACCCGCAGGTAGCTCGGGTGGAACCGCTGCCCGCTGGCGCTCTCGAAGATGTCGTAGATCTTCTCCCGCTCGTTGAAGGCGTAGAAGAAGACGGTGAGGCCGCCGAGGTCGAGCGCCGCCGCCGCGACACAAAGCAGGTGGTCACTAATCCGGGCGAGTTCGGCGAGGATCACCCGCAGGTACTTGCACCGCGGGGTGATTTCGAGGCCAAGTAGTTTCTCGACCGTGTGGAACCAGCTCACCTCGTTGGCGAACGGCGAGATGTAGTTCATCCGGTCAACGATCGTCACATACTGGTTGAAGTCGAGGTCTTCGCCCAGCTTCTCGAACCCGCTGTGCAGGTAGCCGATGTCCGGCACCGCCTTCACGATCGTCTCGCCGTCGAGCGTGAGGATGAGCCGCAGGGTGGTGTGCGTGGCCGGGTGCTGCGGGCCGAAGTTGAGGGTGTACAGGTACTCGGCGTCTTCGCCGGAGGTGGGGGCTACGGGATCGAGCAAGCCAATTGGCATCGAAGCACCTCAAGCAGTTTTGCCACAGAGGTCACAGAGAACACAGAGAGGAATTCGATCCTTCAATCTGTGTCCCTCTTCTCTGTGGACTCTGTGACCTCTGTGGCAAACTCTTCCTAACTCTCCGCTCTGGTCAACACCGGGAGGTTGTGCCGCTCGCCGTGCCCCCGGAGCGGGTAGTCCTTCCGCAGCGGGAAGTCTTCGAACGCATCCGGCATCAGGATCCGCCGCAGGTCGGGGTGACCGGGGAAGCGGATGCCGAACATGTCGAACACCTCGCGCTCCATCCAGTCGGCTCCCTTCCATAGCGAGCACACCGACGGCAGTTCCGGGTCCGGGTCGTTCACGAACGTCTTCACGAACAGCCGCTCGCCGGTAGTCATGTTCGTCACGGCGTACACCACGGCGAAGCGGTCGGTCGCGTCGGGGTAGCCGAGGTAGTCGATCCCGCCGACGTCGCTCAAGAAGTCGAACCCGGATTCCTTCAGCAGTTTGAGCGCGTCGAACAGTTTCTCGGCCGGCACCGTCACCCGCTTGTTGTCGCGGAACTCGGACGTGCCGACGGCTTCGCCGAACGCGGCCTTCAGTTTGTCGATAGAGGTGGACATCGGTTCGGTCCAAAGTACTCCGCACTCGCCGAGTGCGGCAAATCAAGAACCGCACTCGGCGAGTGCGGAGTACTTTCAATTCTTCCCCACCATCGGCAGGCTTCGCGTTCTCGTGCCGGTGTTGAAGCTGCCGGGCGTAATCACCATCTCGGTCGGGTCGAGTTGCTTCGCCAGCGGCGCCGGCCCTTCGTACTCGGTCCGGCGGGCGAACTCGCGACCGTTAAACGTCCCAGTCTTCTGCACCTTTTCCTGCAAATCGAGCACGGCGCGGATGAGTTGTTCCGGCCGCGGCGGGCAGCCGGGCACGTACACGTCCACCGGGATGAAGCGGTCGATGCCCTGCACCACGGCGTAGGTGTCGAACACCCCGCCGCTGCTGGCACACGCCCCCATGCTGATGCACCACTTCGGCTCCGGCATTTGCAGCCAGATCCGCTGCATCACCGGCACCATCTTCATCACCACCCGGCCGGCGACGATGAGCACGTCGCACTGCCGCGGAGTGAACCGCATGGCCTCGGCCCCGAATCTGGCGATGTCGTACCGGCTGCTGGCGGTGGCCATCAACTCGATACCGCAGCAGGCCGTTGCAAAGGGCATCGGCCACAGGCTGTGTTTCCGGACCCAGTTGGCCAAGAAGTCGAGTGGGGCGAGCATAAAGCTGTCGTTCGGCATCACCGCCATTGGAACACCCCCTTCCGCCAGGCGTAAACGTAGGCGATGCCGAGCGTGGCGAGGAAGATGAGGATCTCGACGAACACCACCCCGCCGAACACCGTCTTCCACGTCTGGTTGCCGCCGTCAGCGTAGGCGAGGACCGCCCACGGGTAGAGGAACAGCAACTCCACGTCGAAAACGAGGAACAGGATGGCGATCAGGTAGAACTTCACGTCGAACAGCATCCGCGACGAGCCGATCGGGTCCATGCCCGACTCATACGGCATCGTCTTCACGCGGGTCGGCTTCCACGGCTTGACCCACGGCAGGTGGGTGGCCATCAGCGTGCTCGCCGCCAGCAGCAGCACCACTGCTGCGTACACCAGCACCGGCCAGTAGCCAGTCAGGTCGAAGGCCGGCTCCAGGCCACTCGGCGTTGATACCGGAGGGGTGGTCATGCGAGAATCCCGCGGTCGAGCCGGACAGGCTTGTGAATTCTTTCACAATCCGCGATCGGCATCGTCAGTCTAGTAGGCCGGGCGGGGGAATGGCAACGACTTCGCTCGCCCAGAACCGATTCGGGAGGGATCCCATGCCGACAGAATTGATCAACCCGGAGAACGCCACCCTGGCGGGGCTGCGGGACATCTACACTTCTGCCCTGATGGATGTGGAACTGGACGAGGAGAACGGGTTCGTGGTCATCGACGACGAGATCGTGGCGCGGGCGAAACTGTCGGACAGCGGGGAGAGGCTGCAACTGATCGCCTGCTACAAGGTGCGGGAGGACGCCGCCCGGATTGATCGGCTGGAATTGGTAAACCGCATCAACGACCAGTACGTGATCGTGCGGGCGGCGATGAGCGACGACGACGAGCTGTGGGTGGACTACGCCATCGTGCTGAAGGGCGGCACCACCCCGAAGCACATCGCCCACGCCACCCGCATGTTCCTGAAAGTGGCCGAAATGGCGGTGAAGGACTGCGACGAGGACGGGATCGTGGCATGAAGCGGGGTGAGCGGCTACACTCTTCCCGTCGCCCTTTCACCTCTCCGGTCTGCCCCATGAACCGCCGACAGTTCGCCGCCGCGTCCGCGGCCGTCGCTACTCCGATGGTGTTCGCCGCCGAGCCGAAGGAGCAGAAACTGCGGGTCGGTCTGGTCGGCTGCGGGTGGTACGGCAAGTGTGACCTGTGGCGGCTGCTCCAAGTCGCCCCAACTACCGAGATCGTGTCGCTGTGCGACGTGGACGGCGAAATGCTCGCCGACGCGGCGGGGATGGCGTCCCAGAAGCAGGCGAGCAAGAAGAAGCCCCGTACCTACGGCGACTACCGCGAGATGCTGAAGGAGAAGGACCTGGACGTGGTGATGGTGGAGACGCCCGACCACTGGCACGCCCTGCCCGCGATCGCGGCGATGGAGGTCGGGGCCGACCTGTGGGTGCAGAAGCCGGTCGGCGTGGACGTGATGGAAGGGAAGGCGATGCTCGACGCCGCCCGCAAGCACAAGAAGGTGGTGCAGGTGGTGACGCAGCGGCGCAGCACCCCGCACCTCATCGACGCGAAGGAGAAGGTCATCAAGGAGGGGTTGCTCGGCACCATCGGGCACGTCGAGATCTGCT
>JANNDF010000475.1:0-2488 GCA_031387445.1 Planctomycetia bacterium | reverse complement strand
TCCCCCCACGGAAACAGCGGCCTCACGGCCGCCGCTCGCCCAGATAGCAGCCCGTCCGCCTTTCTGCCATGCCCCGGTTCGTCGTCCTGGATCACGATTGGCCGCACCCGCACCGCGATCTGCTCCTCGAACGCGACGGGGTGCTGAAGGCGTGGCGGCTGCCGCCCGCGTTCGACCTCACTTCGCCCGTTCCCGCCGAACCCAACTTCGACCACCGGTTGGCGTACCTCGATTACGAAGGCGTGGTGTCCGGGGATCGCGGGAGCGTCCGCCGCTGGGACGCCGGCGAACTGGTGTGGGAATCGATCACCGAAGACGACATCCGCGTGCGCCTGAGTGGCACGCACCTCCGCGGGCGATTCCGGCTGGTGAAATTGGCGGATGGGTGGGTGTTGGTTCTGGAACCGCCGGCGTGAGCCGGCCGGGTGTTTTGATGCCACCCAGCCGGCTGACGCCGGCGGTTCCAGTTTCGCCCCCTTGCCCGATCCCCGGTTGCGTGCCAAATCATTCGCATGGTGGAATTCGTCGCCCGTGTGCCCGGACTGTTCCCGTGGGATGCCGTGTTCCTGACCGGCGACCACAACCGCCTCGGGCGGTGGAAGGCCGACGCCGTGCGACTCGACTGGCACGACGGCGCGTTCCGCACCCGCCTCGACTTGCCCGTCGGCGAGCGGGTGGAATACCTGTTCACCCGCGGCAGTTGGCGACAGGCCGAACTCGACGCCCACGGCCGTGAGCACCTGCCCCGCCCGCTCACCGTTCTGCCCGGCCTGCATGTGGAAGTCGAAGTGCCCGCGTGGGGCCGCGAGTCGGTGCGGTATCACGCCGACTTCCCGTCCGCCCACCTGCCCCACCCGCACACGCTCGCCGTTCACCTGCCGCCCGGCTACGACCACGACCCGCACCGCCACTACCCCGTGCTGTACCTGCACGACGGGCAGAACGTGTTCGACGCGCACACCGCGTTCGCCGGCGTGCCGTGGCGGTGCGACGAGTCCGCCGAGCAACTGGTCCGCCTGGGTGAGATCACGCCAGTCATTCAAGTGGGCGTGTACAACACCCCCGACCGGCTGAAGGAGTACGGCCCGACCGACGGCCCCGCCGACCTGTCGGCCGGCTACGGGCGGTTCCTGCTCGACGAGGTGAAGCCGTTCATCGACGCCGCGTACCGCACCCGCACCGGCCCCGAGCACACCGGCGTGTGCGGGTCGAGCATGGGCGGGTTGATCTCGCTCGAACTCACCCGCCGCTACCCGGACGTGTTCGGCAAGTGTGCCGCCCTGTCGCCCAGCCTGTGGTGGGATCACGAGCGGCTGCTGCGGCATTTGGGCGACCACCCGCACGAGTTGGCCCGCAGCCGCGTGTGGCTGGATATGGGCACGCTCGAGGGGCCGAGCGATGGCGGCCTGCCGCCGATGGTCCGCCGCGCCCGCCGGCTGGCCGACCACCTGCGGCACTTCCCGCCGCACCAGTTCCGGTACACCGAAGTGCCCGGAGGCCTGCACAACGAGTGGGCGTGGGCCACCCGCTTCCCGGACGTGCTGCGGTTTCTGTTTCCCGTGTAATCGGCCACCCTACAATACCGCCGACCCACCGGGCGGGTCGTCACGACCTGCCCTCGACCCTTTCCCAAGAAAACTGAGGACGACACCGTGCAACTGGCGTGGACCCGGAAGGTGCTGGCGGCAGTGGCCGCGACCGCATTCGTCGGCGTGTTGGCCGTGCCCGGCACCGCCAAAGACCCGCTGCCCGCAGGCGGGGCGGCCAAACAGCAAGAGACCGACATGACCTTCCTGAAGGCGTCGGTGGACAAGAAGGCGAAGAACAGCATCGACCCGGTTCGCACCACCGCGGTTCTGGTGGCCCTGAGCGCCCAAAACCGGATGGGCGGGAAAGACGACGAGCAACTGGCCGGCCTGCGGGACCAGATGCTGAAGTTGGCCGAAGCGCTGGCGGACAGCGACAAGCCGGACTGGGCGGCGGCGGCCAAGGCGCTGGAAGGGGTGAAGGACGCGAAGGGCAACAAGAAGCCGGTGGACTTCACCAAGGTGAACGAGTTCGACGAGGTGGTGGCGATGAACGTGTTCAAGAAGGCGGCCCGCGGCGGGCGGGGCTGGGAAGACGACCTGAGCGAGATGGTGATGGGCAAGAAGGCGGTGGAGGCCGACCGCGTGCTGGAGATCGCCCAGGGCGCTCACCTGGTCGGCCAACTGGTCGCCGACCTGCCGCCGTCCGGCACCGCCGGGGCGAAGAAGAAGCAGTGGGACGGGTTCGCCGCCGACATGCAGAAGGCGAGCAAGGAGGCGGCCGAGGAGGCGGTGAAGGGCAAGAAGGCGGACGCCGCCGTGCTCAAGAAGAAGCTGGAGGCGATGGACGCCAACTGCGCCGCCTGCCACAAGGTGTTCAAGAAGTGAGGCGGTCAGGGGGAAGTCGGGGAGCCGACCCCGCGAGGGGTCGGGTACGCCATTCACCCGACCCCTCGCGGGGT
>JANNDF010000442.1:0-10150 GCA_031387445.1 Planctomycetia bacterium | reverse complement strand
TTCATCGGTCGGCCCACGCCGAGATACGGGGCGGGCGACACTGGTTACTTTAGCCGTGGCACAATCCGACCGACCGACGCTTCCGCCTTAGCCGGGAGGTATCTAGTTGGGAACAACAACAAGAAAGGGCCTGCAAGCGCTGACCTGAACGCCCTCCGCCGGATCGCTGAAGCCGGACCTGACGAAGTCTGGATCACGTTCCACCAAGCGAAACTGTGGTGGACTCGCATCATCGGCGAGAACTCAATCCAGGACGCCACATCGAAGTACCGCGTGACCGCCCCGTGGTCGGATAAATCACTCACCGACCGGCTGCTCGTGATGAATGAACTGCCGGGAAAGATCGCCCAAACTCAGGCGTACCGCGCCACCGCCTGCGGGGTGCGATACGTCGAGTTACTCCGACGACTCCTCAACGGCACTCGCAGCCCGTTGGCCGACGAGATCAGTCGGAAGCAGACGATTCTGGCGGAAGCGTTGACCCGAGCCATCAAGGAACTTCACTGGAAGGACTTCGAGACGTTGGTGGATTTGGTGTTCCGGCATGCCGGGTGGCTTCGGGTGAGTGTTCTTGGTCAACAGGCGAAGGGGTACGATCTGGAGTTACGGGAACCGATCACCAACGCCCGCTACGTCGTGCAGGTGAAATCGGCCGCGGGGTTGGCCGATTTGCAGCAGACGATCGCGGAGTTCGACCGCGAGGACTACCGTAGGGTGTTCTTCGTCGTCCATAGCCCCAACCCGGACCTCGCCACCGCCACGGAACTGTCCGACCGCATCGAATTGGTCCCACCGGAACGCCTCGGTGAATTGGCACTCGATGCGGGCCTCGCCGACTGGTTGGAAGACAAGGTGGCGTGAGGCCCGACACCTTCGGCCGTCGGGCCTCACCCCCCAGTGGGACGTTCGACCGCGACCTACAATGTGCTCACCCGCACCGCGAGCCGCCAATGCCTCCTCCGTTCAAGCCGTTCGGCAAGCCGCCGTTCCCGCCGAAGCCGTTCAAGAAGCTGAAGCCCGTGAACCCCCGACCCGCGGCGGGGAAGGATTTCGCCATCGAGGCGGAACTGTACTGCCGCACGAGCAGCACGCGGGTGCTCGACGAGTACATCGAGCGACTGCGGAAGCAACTGGAGGTCGCCGAGGCGATCCGGGCCGAGCGGAAGGTGATCGAGACGAAGTTCCAGCAAATGACGGTCGCGGAGTTGGAGGCGGTCGTGGCCGCCGGGGTGACGGGGCCGGAACTGGCGACCGCACAGATGGTGTTGCAAACCCGCAAGCCGAAGCCGGCCGGGTCGCGGAAGACGATGCCGCCGAAGCCCGCCCGCCGGCCCCCGCCGCCCCGCCCGTCCGGGCCGGGTGGCCCGCCCTGGCGGAAGGGGCCGAACTGACGGAGGAAACAGCCGTGGAACTCAAGCGCAGCGGTTCGCAACCGTCCGGGAAGGGGCCGGCGGACTACTTCACCGGCACCGTCCGCATCGACCCGCTGTTCCCGGCCACCGCCCCGGCGCGGGCGGCGGGGAACAGCGTCACGTTCGAACCGGGTGCCCGCACGGCGTGGCACACCCACCCGCTCGGACAGACGCTGATCGTGACGGCCGGCGTCGGGCTGGCCCAGCGGTGGGGCGGGCCGGTGGAGACGATCCGCCCCGGCGACGTGGTCTGGTTCCCGCCGGGCGAGAAGCACTGGCACGGGGCCGGGCCGACGACCGCCATGACGCACACCGCCATTCAGGAGGCGCTCGACGGCAAGACCGTCGAGTGGCTGGAGCACGTCTCCGACGAGCAGTACGGAAGCTGACCGCCTGACGTCCGGCGTCATCGCCTTCTCACCGCCCCGCTGTAAGACAATCCCCGCCACCTTCTCCCACCACCCGGAGATCCGAACTCATGACCCCCCGCCTCGCACTGCTCGCCGCGTTCGCCGCCGGCGGCCTCGCCACCGCCGCCGACTGGCCCGCCTTCCGCGGGCCGAACCGCGACGGCCTGTCCCCCGAAACCGGCCTGATGAAGGAGTGGCCGAAGGACGGCCCGAAGCTGACGTGGACGGCGAAGAACCTGGGCCTCGGGTTCGGCACACCGTCGGTGGCCGACGGCAAGATCTTCGGCGTCGGCACGCGTGACGGCAAAGACGGCGTGTGGGCGATCAAAGAGGGCGACGGCAAGGACGAGTGGTTCACCCCGTTCGCGGACGCGGTGCGGGTGGGCCGGCAGGCGAACGGGCCGGGCGGCACGCCGACGTACCACGACGGCAAGGTGTACGCCGTCAGCCTGGGCGGGACGCTCGTCTGCCTGGACGCCAAGACGGGCAAGGAGCAGTGGAAGAAGAGCTATAAGGACGACTTCGGCGGGAGCCTCCCCATGTGGGGGTACAACGACTCGCCGCTGGTGGACGGCGACAAGTTGATCTGCGCCCCGTGCGGGAGCAAGGCGGCGGTGGCCGCGCTCAAGCTGAAGGACGGGGAGGTGGTGTGGAAGACGGAAGTGCGGTCGGGCGGGGGCGGCGGGTACTCGTCACCGGTGAAGGCGACGTTCGACAAGGTGCCCACGTACGTGGTGCTGCTGGGCGACGCCGCCGGTCTGGTCGGCGTGTCGGCCGAGACGGGCAAGGTACTGTGGCAGTACAAGAACAAGCCGGCCGCAGGCGGGGTGGCGCAGATCCCCATCCCCATCGTGAAGGGCGACAACGTGTGGGTTTCGTGCGGCTACGGCGGCGGGGCGGCCCTGCTCCAGATTGTGCCCAAGGGGGACGGGTTCGAGGCGAAGGAGGTGAAGGCGCACAAGGAGAAGGAGTTGAAAAACCACCACGGCGGGATGGTGCTGGTGGGCGACCACGTGTACTTCGGGCACGACCAGAACAACGGCAAGCCGGTGTGCGTCGAGTTCAAGACGGGCGACATCAAGTGGGGGCCGGAGAGCAGCCCGGCCGGCGGGTCCGGGTCGGCGGCGGTGCTGGCGGCCGACGGGCGGCTCTACTTCCGCTACCAGAACGGGGTGATGGTTCTCATCGAGCCGGACCCGAAAGCGATGAAGGTGGTGTCGTCGTTCAAGCTGCCGGCCCCCGACCAGACGGCGAACAAGGAGAGCTGGCCGCACCCGGTCATCGTGAACGGCAAACTGCTCGTCCGCGACCAGACGGTCATGTACTGCTACGACGTGAAAGAGAAGAAGTGAGCGGCGGCTTGTGTGCTCTGCTCGCTCCGCGAGCGGGTTCAGAACAGACCGCTCGCGGAGCGAGCAGAGCACGTCCGACACGGCCCGAGTTACTTCCCCTCGACGGCGTACAGGTGCTTGAACCCGCGGAGCAGGAGCGTCTTGCCGACAGCCACCGGCGAGGCGTCGAGAGTGTCGTCGAGCTTGTTCGTGGCCAGCACTTCGGGCTTGTCGGTGGCACTGAGCACGACCGTCGTGCCGTCGCGGCCCACCACATACAACCGGCCACCGGCGACGATCGGTGAGGCGTACACGCTCGCCAGTTTCGGCAGCTTCTCGGATTCCAGTAGCGGCTTGCCGGTCTTCGCGTCCAGCACGGTCAGCGTGCCGCTGTTCCCCTGCGTGAAGTAGAGCCGGCCGTCGTGCAGGACAGGCGACGGCACATACGGCGTGCCCTTGCCGTACCGCCAGTTGCCTTTGCCGTCGGCGCCCAGGTCGCCCTTCGAGTCGAGCGGCACGGCCACCGCCGCCGCCCCGCGATACCCGCTCACGAAGTACGCCACGCCGTCGGCGACCACCGGCGACGGGATGGCGTTCACGGTCATCCCGCCGACCGCCCACAGTTCCTTGCCGTCGGCGAGGTCGTAGCAGCGTGTCCGCGTGGTGCCGTTCGCCAGCACCAGTGTTTTCTTGCCGTGCTCCACGACGAGCGGGGTGCTCCAGGTGCTCTTCTCCTCGCGGGGCGTTTCCCACTTCGTCTTGCCGGTGGCAGCGTTCAGGGCGACGAGTTTCGAGTCGGCTTCCTGATCCAGGTTGAGCAGTACCACATCCTTATGAACGACCGGCGTGACGGCCTCGCCCCAGCCCAACCGTGTGTTCAGACGGCCGAAGTCGCGTCGCCAAATCTCCTTGCCGGCGTGGTCGAACGCGAACGTGCCGAACGACCCGAACGAGGCGTACACCCGCTCCGCGTCCACCGCCGGCGACCCGGCCGCGTACGAGTGCGTCTCGTGATGCCCCTCGTGCGGCACCGCTTCGGCGGCGGTGACGGCCCACTTCTCCTTGCCGGTGGCGAGGTCGTAGCAGAGCACCTTGAAGGCGTAGAACTTGGTCGGGCGGGTGGTGCGGGTCTCGAACTTGGGGTCGAGCTTGGGCAGTTCGTCGGGCTTGGCAACTCGGGTGGTCTCGACGGCCGTGAGGACGAACACCTTGTCGCCCCACACGGCGGGGGTGGCACTGCCGCGGCCGGGCAGGTCGATCTTCCACTTGATGTTGGTCTTCTCGTCCCAGGTGGTCGGCGGGTCGGCGGACTTGGGTGCAACGCCGTTGGCGGTCGGCCCCCGCCACCCCGGCCAGTGGTCGGCGGCAAGGGCGGCGGAAGTGAAAGCTAGCAGCGCGAACAGGGTGCGAATCACGGGCACGCTCCGTGGCGGGGTAGGGCACCCGTCACGGTAGCGGAGATGCGAGGCGTTGCCAGCGGGCTATTTCTTCTTCCGCTTCGTGGGCTTCGCGGGTGACGGGGTGTCAGTGCCACGCATCAGCTTTTGCAGCGCCGGCTTCACTTTCGGCGGTGACATCAAGGCCTCGAAGAAAACCTGCTGCGCCTCGGGGGAGAGGATGATCGGCCGCTCTTCCAAAAACTGTTCTTGACCAGCAGGGGAGAGGGGAACCACCTTCGCCTTGCGGATCACAAGTTCCACGTCACTCACCTGCTCGATGAGCAACGTCGAGTTGGCAAACCCGCGGGGCAAGGTCACGCGGCCTTTGTCGTCGGTCTCACGGAGTTCCGTCGTGGCAATCATCGCTACTCCTGAGGTCGGAAGGGCGCCGGGTTTAGATGTCTGCACAGCCAGTCTGAATGTGTAGACGGCCGGTATCAGTAATTATCGTAAACAAGGCTGTCATCGCGGTCAATTCCCACATTCCCCCTTTCCCCCTTTTCTGCTCATTCGCTATCATGCCTCCTGGGATCGCCGTTTCCGGAGTCGGTCGAATGTCACAGGTCATCGAGCCGTTCGCCCGCACCCACGACCGCGCCGGGTTCGACTGCGGCGTCGAGTCGTTGAATCGGTTCCTGCACCAGCAGGTGACGCAGTACGAGAAGCGGAACTTGGGTCGGACGTTTGTTCTCGTTGGAACCGGCACCCCGCGTGTCTTGGGTTACTACACGCTTGCGGCGGCACAACTTTCGTTGTCCGATCTGCCCGAGACACAGGCCAAGAAACTGCCTCGTCATCCGATCCCGGCGATCCTCTTGGGGCGGCTGGCAGTGGATCAATCCACTCGGGGAAAAGGATTCGGATCGGCCTTGCTCCGAGATGCCTTGCGCCGCTGTCTGATGGTGTCCGAGCAGATTGGTGCGTTCGCGGTTTACGTCGAGGCGATCAGTGACGAGGCTGCGGAATTCTACCGCAAGTTCGAGTTCGACCCATTGCCCCCAAATCCGCATCAACTCATTCTGACGATTTCCGACCTGACGCAGTCGAGCGGGGCGTGAGGCACCTGTTTAATCCGAACACGATAGCAAGTGCCTACCATTCCGGTATCCCGTTTCCGGACTTGTCTCCATGCCCTCGCTCGCTGACCTCCGCCGCGATTACACCCTGGCCGGGCTGTCCGAAGCCGACGCCGGTGACGACCCGTTCGCCCTGTTTCGCACCTGGTTCGATGCGGCCCTCTCGGTAGATCTACCCGAGCCGAATGCCTTTACCCTCGCCACCGCCACCACGGACGGCAAGCCGTCCGCCCGCGTCGTGCTGCTCAAGCACCTGGATGATCGCGGGTTCACCTTCTTCACCAACTACCAGAGCCGCAAGGCCGGCGAGATGGCCGCCAACCCGCATGTGGCGATGGCCTTCCTGTGGGCCGGTCTGGAACGCCAGGTGCGGGTCGAAGGGACGGTCGAAATTGTGACCCCGCAGGAGTCCGACGACTACTTCCGCGTGCGTCCGCTCGGCAGCAGGTTGGGGGCGTGGGCCAGCCCGCAGAGTCAGATCATCCCCAGCCGGGAACACCTGGTGCAACTGCAAGCCGCGGTGACGGACCAGTACGCCGGCGACGACCCGCCCCGTCCGCCGCACTGGGGCGGCTACCGCGTGCTACCCGACCTGGTCGAGTTTTGGCAGGGCCGCCCCAGTCGGTTGCACGACCGCATCCGCTTTCGCCGCACTTCGGCCGGGTGGGTGAAAGAGCGGCTCGCGCCGTGAATAAACTACCCACTGGTGTGGTCTGCCCGTGTAGCGACCGGCTACCGATAGCGGTCGTGATCTCTCACCCGGAGTCTCGACGATGACCCGTTTTGTGCTGGCGGTGGCGGCGGTGGCAGTGGCGACCGCCTTCGGCTGCGCCGCCGACAAGAAGGAGGAAAAGGTGAAAAGCCCGCTCGACTACAAACTGACCGACATCGATGGTAAGGAACACGACCTGAGCCAGTACAAGGGCAAGGTGGTGCTGCTGGTGAACGTGGCCAGCAAGTGCGGGTACACCCCGCAGTACACCGGCCTGCAGAAACTGCACGAGACGCACGGCAAGTACGGGCTGGTGGTGATCGGCGTGCCGGCGAACGAGTTCGGGAAGCAGGAGCCGGGGTCGAACGAGGAGATCAAGGAGTTCTGCTCGAGCAAGTACAAGGTGACGTTCCCCATGCTCGGCAAGGTGGTGGTGAAGGGCGACGGCATCACCCCGCTGTACAAGTTCCTGACGGACAAAGAGACGGACCCGAAGTTCGCCGGCGACATCAAGTGGAACTTCGAGAAGTTCCTCATCAGCAAGAAGGGCGAGGTGGTCGGCCGGTTCGCCAGCAAGGTGGCCCCAGACTCGGACGAACTGATCAAGGCGATCAAGGCCGAACTCGAGGCCAAGTGAACCGGCTGGGGGGAAGTGGGGGATGGCTCCCACCACCCCCACCCAATCTGCAAACCATTTCTCGCTGTGCAAATATCCCACGCCCTGCAAGGGTTTACGTCACTTCCGCCCGCCCGCACACCTGACATCACCACCCCCACGCTCATTCCGACCACGATGACACTTACTTCGCACCCGCCTGCCGTGTAGCATTTCGGCACACGGGCCGTCTCAGTCTTCCGCACCCTCTCTCAAATGCGGCCCGACGTCCCGCGAACACTCCGACATCGCCCGCCGACCGTGTCCGACTCGCCGACCATCGGCTCGATGCCCCCTTGCCCCGTCACGGAGTCCGAAGGATGTCCCGACCCGCGTTCGCCGGCTGGCCCTGGCTGGCCGTGCCCCCGGCGCTGCTGGCCGCACTCATCGCCGTGCCCAGCCCCACTACGGCCCAGCCGCCCACGGCCCCCCCGCCGACCACCACCCCGCTCGATGTGGACAGCGTGGTGCCCATCGCCGCCGACTTCCAGCCGGACATCGAGACCACCCTCACCATCGAGGGCGCGTCGGTGCCGGTGAAGATCAGCTACACGCTCCAGGGGAAGACGGTGTTCGTGCTGCCGGTGTGGGCGGTGGTCGGGGAGGTGCAGCGGGTGCGGAAGGGGGACGCGACGACCAAGGCGAAGTGCGCCGCCGCCGACGCCCTGATCACCGACGCCGACACGGGCGCGGTCGCCCTGGAGTTCAGCGTGCGGAACCTGTCCACCGACGAGCGGCTGGTGGAGGCCATCCGGGCGAAGGTGCTCAAGCACATCGCCGACGCCAACGGCCAGGACGTGGCCAAGGTGAAGGGCGAGTACCGCTTCGCCCCACCTTCGGTGGACGCCAAGTCGTTCCGCGTGTCGCTGTTCGCCAACGGGATCGGGAAGGACCTGCCGGCCGAGGTGCCGGTGTCGAACGAGTTGACCCTGCCGGCCAACGGGCGGGTGCAACTCGACCTGGACCGCACGGCCGTCGCCCGGGTGGGGAAGGCGCCCGCCCGCCCGCCCACCCTGGCCGACCTGCACGTGCAGATGACGGGCAAGATGAAGATGAAGCTGGAGCAGGTGCAGTTCGAGGGGCGGGTGACGATGATCCGCGACGCGGTGGACGTGCTCCGCAAGAAGGTGTCGTCGGCCGCGTCCGCCAAATCCGGGTCGATGGCCGACGTGCTGGTGGCGGTGCCGGGCGGCGGCGAGGTGACGACCAGCAACGGCGTCCAGTCCGCACTGCGGGCGTCCCTGTCCGTCACTCTGTCCGTCCGCGAGGGGGCGGCCAACCCGTCGTCCGAGATCCTCTCCCTCATGCGGGACAGCCTGGGCGGGCTGGTCAAGCACCAGGAGTTGAAGACCCTTTCCGAAGAGAAGCAACTGGCCGTGCTCATCGGCGGGCAGGTGACCGCGTCGGCCACCGTCGGCGAGATCAAGAAGCTGGCCCGGATGACCAGCAAGGAGCGGGAGGACAAGCTGAAGACCACCCTGGACGACTTCGACGCCCGGCGGAAGGGCGAGAAAACCGAGATCTCCGGCGGGGTGAAGCTGGACCTGCTCGAACTGCCCATCGGGCCGGACGTCCACGGCTCGTTCAGCGGGAGCAGCAACGAGTCCGGCGAGACGCGGCGGAAGCGGGAGATGGAGACGCTGAACAAGGGGCTCGACCAATTGAACACGGCGTTCGAGGGCACCGCCCAGCACCTGTCCGGCATCAGCTTCGACGACGCCGCCACCCGCGGGTCGTTCGACCAGGTGGAGCAGGAGTTCAAGCGGAACACCTTCCGCCCGGTCATGGCCGCCCACCGCTGGCCGGACGTCCCCCTCACCGGCACCGTGGACCCGGCCGTCTCAGCCGCCATGCTGGCCGAGCAGTACCGACTGACCGTTCACGACCTGGACCTGGCCCGCAAGGCGTTCGGCACGGCCGACAAGCTAGCCCACACGAAGGCCGACCTGGACGCGCTGGAGAAGGGGCTGGAGCGACTGAAGGCGACCGAGGCCGACCTGAAGGCGGACGCGGCCAAGCGGGTGAAGGACGCGGACGAGCGGGTGAAGGAGGCGGACAAGCGGCTGACCGACCTGGAAGCGAAGTGGAAGGCGGACGCCGACAAGCGGGTGCAGGACGCCGAGGCGCGGGTGAAGGACGCCGAGACCCGTGCGGCCGACGCCGAGAAGAAGCTGACCGCCGCGCTGGCGACGCTGGACAAGTCGGACGTGGGCCAACTGCGTGCGAAGCTGGACACCCTCAGCGGGCGGGTGCGGGCGGGCGGGTTTGCGTCGTCCGCCACCGACTTCGAAGGCGAGTGGCGCGGCAGTCCGCCGCCCGCCCTGGACTGCACCGCCGGGGTGGACGACAAGACGGCCAAGGCGGCGCAAGCGGCGTGGGCCAAGCACTTCAACCTGAACCCGTCCGGTGAGACGTTCACCGTCTGGGGGGACGTGTTCGCCAGCCAGGCGTTCGCCGTGGTGCCGAAGGCCCGGTACACCCGCGGGGGCGACACCGAGGAGGCCAAGCCGGCCCGCGGGGTGACCGTCAGCAAGGCGTTCGCCGTGGGCACCACCGAGGTGACGCAGGGGCTGTGGAAGGCGGTGATGGGCAAGGACAACAACCCGAGCGAGAACAAGGGGGACTCCTGACCGGTGGAGAACGTGACGCACGCCCAGGCGGTGGAGTTCTGCGGCAAGCTGGCCAAGCAGATCAAGAAGCCGGTGCGGTTGCCCACCGAGGCCGAGTGGGAACTGGCCTGCCGCGGCGGCACCACGTCGGCGTACTCAGCCGGCAGTTCGCTCTCCTACCTCGACGGCAAATTCGGGGACGCGACCACCAAGACGGGCACGGCCGCCTCGTACCGCGCCAACCCGTTCGGCCTGTACGACATGCACGGGAACGTGTGGGAGTGGTGCGAGGACTGGTACGACCCCACCTACTACGCCCGCGGGGCCGGCACCGACCCGGTGTGTGCGGACGGCGAGAAGAAGCTGAAGGTGGCCCGCGGCGGGTCGTACGCCAGCAAGGCGGACACCTGCACCGCCTGCTACCGCAACAACATCGACCCGACGACCAAGGCGGGCAACGTCGGCTTCCGCGTGGTGTTCACCCTGGATTGACCGGCGGTGGGTCG
>JANNDF010000409.1:0-1690 GCA_031387445.1 Planctomycetia bacterium | reverse complement strand
ACCGCGCCAGATCGAGAATTCCAACCAACTCGGCCTGCTGTGCGGCCACGGTCAGTCCGCTGCGGGACGGCCAATCAATGTTGGCCACCGTCGCGATCCAGAGCCCGCGGAACTCACGTGGCAATGCCGGCACCGCGAGTGCCGCCGGTGGTGTGGGGATCGGCGGACTCACGTCGAGCCGTTCGCCACATCCGTGTTCTACACTTCCCCGCCTGCACCCCGAGACAGCACCATGCCCCCGCACGCCCGCCCGGTGATGGCCGACTGGGACGCCAACCCAGCCCCGGAAGCCCCGGCCACCCCCGAAACGCTCCGGGAGTCCGGGCTGACGGCCGCGTTCATCGCCGACATGATCCTGCGGACCATCTATTTCCGCGGGCCGCAGGTGGGCCGCGACCTGGCCAAGTTCCTCTGCCTGCCGTTCAAGATCATCCGCGAACCGCTTCAGTTCCTGAAGAGCGAGAAGTGCATCCAGGTGGACGGCGGCGACCTGGTGGGCGAGGTGAGCTACCGCTACTCGCTGACCGACCGCGGCCGCACCCGGGGTACGGATCTGGTGAAGCAGTGCGCGTACGTCGGCCCGGCGCCGGTGCCGCTGGAGGACTACGTCGAGCAGTGCTACCGCCAGACGGTGACCGGCCTCACCTGTTACCCGGAAGTGCTGAAAGCGCCCTTCCGCCACCTGGTCATCCGCGAGGAACTGTTCAACGCCATCGGCCCGGCCATCATCTCCGGCCGCAGCGTGTTCATCTACGGCCCGCCGGGGAACGGCAAGACGGCCATCGCCCGCAGCATCGGCGAGTACATGAACTCGGCCGGCGGGAGCATCTACATCCCGCACGCGTTCGTGGCCGACGGCAACATCGTCACCATGTACGACCCGTCCCTGCACACCCTCGACGACACGGCGAACGAGTTCGGCGACGACTCGGACGCCACCGTCCGCCGCCTGCTGAGCGACGGCGCGCAGGACGAGCGGTGGGTGAAGATCCGCCGCCCGGTGATCGTGGTGGGGGGCGAACTGAACCTGGAAATGCTCGACCTGCGGTTCAACAAGGACGCCAACTTTTATCAGGCGCCGATCCACTTCAAGGCGAACGGCGGGGTGTTCCTGATCGACGACTTCGGCCGCCAACTGGTGTCGCCGAAGGACCTGCTGAACCGCTGGATTCTGCCCCTCGAAGACCGGCACGACTTCCTCACCGTGGCCACCGGCAAGAAGTTCCAGGTGCCGTTCGAGCAGCTCATCATCTTCAGCACCAACCTGGACCCGAAGGACCTGGTGGACGACGCCTTCCTCCGCCGCATCCGGCACAAGGTGGGCATCACCGCGCCGGCCCGCGACGTGTACGAGAAGATCTTCGCGTCGGTGTGCAAGCGGCTGGACATGGCGTTCAACCTGGACGCCGTGGACTACCTGTACGAACGCTACTACTCGCAGGGGCGCGTGCCGCGGGCGTCCGACTGCCGCGATTTGCTGGAAATCGTCCAGTCCATCTGTCGATACAGACGGCAGCCCGTGCATCTGACGCGCGGCCTGATCGCGGAAGCGGCGGCCAGCTTCATCGCCGAGTTCAACTGACCCGGCGGTCGAAGGGTCGCGCGCTCCCCGGCCGATTCCCCCCACCGCACGGGACGAGAGATTACCGCCATGGACGGCGTTCGCATTCGCACGCTCCTGTTGTCCGCT
>JANNDF010000336.1:0-12357 GCA_031387445.1 Planctomycetia bacterium | reverse complement strand
CATCCTGGCCGTGCAACGGTGGCACCTCCGACGGATCGCCGAAGAACAGGGCGACGAAGGCCGAGGCCGAAAGCACGCCGCACCGAAAGCTGGGATGCAGTCGGGGTGAAGCTGTCGCGTCCAGCGAGAAGTCTCAAATTTCATCACGTCTTTAATGCGGGGCAACTGTTGGGGCGAAGGGTTGGTGCCGTCGAACGGGAGCGACTGCCACGCGGATCGCACGGCCGGCAGTGGATCGGCTTCGACGGTGCAGGTGCGGTCCAGGATCATCGTCGTGCGGGCGGAGTCGTACTTCGGCCAGTCGGGCACCGCCCCACCCGCCGGGTCGCCGGTGCGGACGAACGCCCCCCACGCGGCTCGCACCACCGCCGACATCTTCTCGGCTTCCTCCGGTTCGCCGACGAAGTGGTGTGCCCCGTTCGCCCGCACGGTGCCGAACGCCAGGGTGGCATCGACCGCGTGCAGCGCCCCCAACTTCGGCACGCCGGCCCACCGCAGCAGATAGGTTCGCGTGTCGCCGTGCTTCGCTTGAGCCTCGGCCAGCCGCAGTTGCGGCATCCAGAAGATGGCGTCGCCGACCGCCGCCATCGTGAGCGTGCCCAACCCCAACTCGGGGCGGTCCTGTTTGTACGCGGCACGCAGGTCGCGCGGGTCCAGCCGGAGCGAACGCACCCACTTGGCCACTGCCCCGAACGGGATGCCCCACAGGATCGGGTTGTAGAAGCTCCACATCCGCAGTTCGTCGGCGGTGCTGCCGCACAGCAGCGACACGCCCGCGGCGGTGCCGTTGTGAATGGCGTGCAACGGCGGCACGGGCAACACGTCGTCGCCGATGGTCGGGCCGAACGCCTGTTCGCCCACGAAATCGGCCTGCTTCAACGTCATCAACTGAGCGGACAGGATTTGCCCCGGAGTGAGGGCGTTCAGGTCGTCGATGGTCTTCGCCCCGCACGCCCGCAGGAACCGTCCGGTGATGACTTTGGCGAACTCGCGGCTTCGCACCAGGTTCGGTGGCCCGCTCATCACAATCGCCCGGTGAAACAGTCCCCGCGCCCGCTCGCATGCCAGCAAGCAACTCACGCTGATGCCGCCGGCCGACTGCCCGCCGACCGTGACCGCGTTCGCGTCGCCACCGAAGCGGCGGATGTTCGCCTTCACCCACTTCAGCGCCGCCACTTGATCGAGCAGTCCACTGTTCCCGCTGGTGGCGTACTCGGCCCCGCCCAGTTCGCTCACGTCCAGGTAGCCGAGCGCCCCGAGCCGGTAGTTGATGGTGACGACGACGATACGTTGCTCGCCCGCCAGCCGGGTGGCGTCGTACCACACCCACCGCCCGGAGCCGAGGATGAACGCCCCGCCGTGGAACCAGACCAGCACCGGCAGTTTGCCATTCACATCGGGCGTGTACACGTTCAGGTTGAGGCAGTCTTCGGAGCCTGGGGCGAGGCGCTCGCCCCAGATGTGATCCAGCCGGTCGGGCAGTTGCAGGGAAGGGGGGCCGCCCTCGCCGTTCGGGGCGGGCAGGTCATCGAGCGGCAGCACCCGCGGCGGGCGGAAGCGGGCGGTGGTGGCGAACGGCACCCCGCGGAACACCGTCACGCCGTTCGACATGGGCGACCCTTCCGTGCGTACCCCACACGATACGGAGAGTCTGGTAGGGCGGGTCGAGCGGCGGGTGCAATCAGATCGCCCCACGTCCGGCACGCTCGGCATTCCCGACGGCCGCGACGACCCGCCGACTGAAAATAACCGGCGGGTCATCGCGGCCTCCGGACTCGTGACCCAGACCGACACTCCGAGAGGACACGCTGGTTGCCGCTCGACCCGCCCTACAAGAACCGGGCGCACGAACTAGCATTTTCACCACCCGCCCCGACGCCGTACCCCAATGCCCGACACCCCGACCAGTGAATCCGACGCGCTGCACCACCTGGCCGAGCAGGCGTTCGCGCTCGGCCGGCCGGACATTGCGGGTGAACTGCTGCGGCAGTCCACCCGCACCCGCCCGCCGCGACCGGACGAGAGCGCCGACAAACTGCACGCCGACGGCCTGCGGATGCTGCAAGCGGACCAACTGACCGAAGCCGAACCGCGGCTGGTGAGGGCACTTCAACTTCGCCCCAATGCCGCCGACTGGCACGAACACCTGGGCATCCTGTTCGCCAAACAGCGGCGGTTCGCCGAGGCCGCGAACACCATGCGGGTGGCCTTGCGGCTCGACCCCAGCCCGTCGGCACGGTGGGGCAATCTGGCCGTCGCGTACCGCGATCAGGGCAACCTGCCGGCGGCGGAGGCGGCACTGCGGGAGGCGGTGAAGCGGGCGCCGCGGGCGCAGGAGTTGCGGTCGTCGCTCGTGGCTTTGCTGAACGAGCAGAAGAAGGCGGACGACGCGGTGAGCGAAGCCCGACAAGCGGCGGCCGACTTCCCCGATTCGCCGACCACCTGGACCGCGCTCGGCCTGCTGTTGGCCGGGGCGAACAAGTACGACGAGGCGGTCGAGCCGTTCGAGAAAGCGGTGGCCCTCTCCCCGCAAGTGGCCGAGGCGCACTCGAACCTGGCCGCGGCCTACGGCAAGCTGAAGCGACTGACCGACAGCGAGCGGGCGGCCCGGCGGGCGGTGGAACAGGACGCCACCCATGCCACCGCGTGGGGCAACCTGGGCAACTGCCTGCGGGACCAGGGGCGGTACGACGACGCGGCGGTCGCACTCGGCAAGTGCCTGGAATTGCGGCCGAACGACGCGGAGGCGGCCGGCAACTTCGCCCTCACGTTCGCCGCCGTCGGTCGGCACACCGACGCGCTCAACTGGTACGACCGTAGCCTCGCGTTGCGGCCGAATCACGGTGAGGTGCGGTTCAATCGAGCGCTGACGTACCTCACCCTCGGCGATTACGTCCGCGGCTGGCCCGAGTACGAGTACCGCTGGCAGACGGACGCCATGCAAGGGAAGAAGCGGACGTTCCCCACGCCCGAGTGGGACGGCGTCGCCGACGTGCGCGGGAAGACGGTGCTGCTGGTGCCCGAGCAGGGGCTGGGCGACTTCATCCAGTTCGTGCGGTTCGTCAAGCCGTTAACTGCTCGCGGCGCGAATGTGGTAGTGCAAACGCCGCCGGAGTTGGCGGAGTTGACTGCCACCGTGCCGGGGGTGGGTCGGGTGATCGCGGCGGACAACGCCGAACTCACCATCCACACGCACGCCCACCTGCTGAGCCTGCCGGCGCTGCTGAAGGCGACCGCGGCCGACCTTCACGGCGAGCCGTACATGACCCCGCCCGTCGCGGCGGTGGACAAGTGGAATACGAAGCTGAAGGCGGTGCCGGGGTTCAAGGTGGGCGTCGTGTGGCAAGGCAATCCGAAGCACACCGGCGACCGCTGGCGGTCGGTGCCGCTGTCGAAGTTCGCACCGCTCGCGGCGATCTCCGGCGTGACGCTGTGCAGCGTGCAGAAGGGGCACGGCCGCGAGCAGATGGAGGACGTGACGTTCCCCATGTTCGACTTCGGCGAGGAACTGACCGACTTTGCCGACACGGCCGGGCTGCTGGTGAACCTGGATTTGCTCATCACCATCGACTCGGCGGTGGCTCATCTGGCCGGGGCGACCGGGGCGAAGGTGTGGACGCTGATCGCCGCGAACAACGACTGGCGGTGGCTGGCCGGGCGGTCCGACACACCGTGGTACGCCAGCATGAGGCTGTTCCGCCAGCCGAAGGTGCAAGACTGGGACGCGGTGTTTGTCGATGTGGAGCGGGAATTGCGGACGGCGGTGGCGAGCCGAGCGGCGTGAGCCGCCGTGCCTCACCCGAAGCTCCGACGTTTCCGATACACGATCACTCGCAGAACCACCAACAGGAGAAAGCCGCCCCCGATCCCGGCGACCCACCAACCGGTCGTCTCGGCCGTGGCCGGTTGGCGGGTGGACGGTGGCGGTTCGGCGGGATTGGGTTTCGGCTGGTAGTCACGGCGAATGGCAACGTCTGCCCAACCGAACTCGCGCGCCCGATCAGGTTGGGGGGACTTCGCACGTTCGAGTGCCGCGCCCAGATCGACCAGAAGGAACCCCTCGTCGTACGTCTCGGTCGAAGGGATCGTGATGTTCTCGGGGGCCATCCGCGCCAGCCACAACCCGCCGGGGTTCGACACGAACTGACCGTAGCAGTACACCTCGCCGTCGATGAACAGTTTAACCCCACACCTGACAGGTTGCCACACACCGTCACGCTGGTTCAGGAACAACAGTACCCGCCCGAGTGGGATCGGCCGGGCTTCGGCCGGGCGCGGCCGACTGTCCATGAGCCAGCGTGTGTAGAGGCTGTCCAGTTCGACCACCAACCGTTCGCCGGGCTTTCGGTCCCCTTTCAGCGACCGCACGACCGCGACCGTGAACTCGGAGTACGTCGGGACGTAGTCGCCGCTCGGCGTCCCCTTCTTCGTCACGCACAGCACCTCGTCGCACAGCACGATGTCGGTGGATATGCGGGCGAGGGCGTCCATGCGGTAGTAGGGGATGTACTTCGCGGACGCCGAGGAGGTGAAGACCAACAGCACGAATGCGGCGGTGGAAATGACCCGCATCGGCAATTCTCTGCGAACAGTGGACCTGGCGATTCTACCCGCTCGGTCGTTGATTGTGTGAATCGGGACGACGCCCTCGCGGGGTGTTGTGACTCCACACCCTATCAATTGGGGATGGGAGTAACGGAAGCACCCCTCACCCGAACGCCCCTGCTTCGCAGGGCGTTCGACCTCTCCCCGGCGGGGAGAGGTGGGGGTTGCCGGTCCAACCGCACAGGCGTGAAAACCGACCGCGCCCACCTCTCCCCGTTGGGGAGAGGTCGCCGTGTGGAGCGGAGCGACGTCGGCGGGTGAGGGGCTGTTCACGCTAAAACTTCTTCGTCGTGAACACGAACGTGGCCAACCCGGCCACGCCCACGAACACGGCCACCAGGGCGACGTACCCGGCGAGTGTCCAGCGGCGGTAGCCGGCGTCGGCGGCGTAGGCGTCGTCCGTCCAGGCGACGGCCGCCTGCGAGCCTTCCACCTTCTTGAAGAAGTCGCGGGCGAACTTCGCCTCGTTTGGGTCCTTCACCGACCCGACCACCAGGTAACACCCGCCGAACGTCGGCGCCTGTTCGCCGCCGGCCACCGCTTGCGACAGCAACTTGCCCAGCGCCGGCCCGCGGCGGGAGGATTCGGTCAGGAACCGCACCGCCCCGGCGTTGTTGTCGGTGTCCTCCGCTCCGCCGCTCACGCTCGTGTACTTCAGCGCCCAGTACGGCATCAACCCGCCGAGCACCCACCCGGCGTTCCCTTCAATGCCGCGGGCCACCTGGTCCGGCCCGCCGTCCGGGTTGAGCGGGAACCCTTTGCCCAGCCGCTGGTTCCCCTTCTCCGCCCCGAACTTGTCGAAAAAGCCGCCCCCGCCGGGCAGCAGTTCCATCCCGCCGAGCAGCCCGAACACCGGGAACCGCATCTTCAGCGTGTGCTCGATGACGCTCAAATCCTGCCGGGCGACCGACCCCCACTGGATCGCCCGCGATTCGTTCTCCAGTGCCGACACCGGCATCGCCAGGATCAACCCGTTGACCGGGCAGAGCGGCCAGCGGCTGGCGGCGATCTTCTTGCAGATGTACGTCAGACGGCCTTCGGCCTCGCCGACCAGTTCGGGGTTTTGCAGCACCGACACGGGCGCGGATTTCCGCTTGCCGGAGGGCTTCGGGGGCGCGTCACCCGCGCCGCCGGCGGACAGTTGGCGAATCTCCGCCTTCTCCGCGTCGGTCAGTTCCCGCCCTTCCGTCTTGGCCTTCTGAATGATCTTCTGGATCTTGCGAAGCCCCCCGCCGGCGGCCATGCTCGCCCCCATACTGGCGCCCAGGCTTCCGCTCATGCTTTCGCCGTAGCCGCCCCCGCCCCCGACCCCAATGCTCGCCGCCCCGACGCTGACCGACTGGCCGATGCCGACGCTCGCCATGCCGCTCCCGTACCCGCCCCGGCCGGCGGAGGTGAGGTCGACGATGTCGCCCGCCTCTTGCACGCCGAGCAGCGTGGCCCCGGACAGGGTGACGTAAATGGCGTCGGCGTTGGCGAACACCCGCACGGGCGACTCGAACGGCGTGCCGCCGGCCACGGCCACCCCGCGGGGCAGGGCGCGGAACAGCGGCTCGAAGCCGTTCGGCAGTTCGCCGATCACCAGGAACACGGGCGTGTCGCCGACGCCGATGCCGGCCCGCTGGAGGGCTTCCAGGGCGGTCGTCCAGGCGTCGTCCAGATCCGGGTAAACGACGCTCGCCTGCTCCGGGGTGAGTTGTGCCCACAGCCACGCGGCCGCCCACAGGAGCGCGTACACGAGCAGCAGCAGGGCGGGCAGCCAGAACGGGCGGAACCAGTCCGGGGCTTTCTCCACCCAGGCGTACAGTTTGGTGAAGTTGTTTTGCAGGAAGTACGCGCCGACCAGCACGGCCACGATCAGCACGAGGTGCAGCACCCACGCCACCGCCACCGGGCGGGTGGGGCGGGCGAACATGGGCACGAAGACGCCGGCCGTCCACCGCAGGATGCCGCCAGCTTGTTCGGGATCGGTCATCCGGGGGAGCCTCAGTACGAGCCGCGACCCCCAGGGAGCGGGTGATTACAAAACGCTCCCTGGCGGTCGCGGCTCGTTGGTTCAACGCAGCCAGAGCGCCAGCAGCAGCACGGTCGCGGGGATGGCCACCACCAGCCCGAGCAGCAGCCAGCGGGTCATCGCCTGGTACCCCTTCACGCCCAGCAGCGGGGGCACGTCGGTCACGGGCGGCTTCTCGGCCGGGGCGGGCGGCTCCTTGCCCATCTGCCGCGTCACCCGCCCCTTGGCCGCGCTCACCCACTCCTTCAGCGAGTCCGGCGCGTCGGCCATCTCCCCGCGGAAGCCGAGCAGCGCGCACAGCAGGAACGCCTCCTTCGCGTCGGCCGCTTCGGCGGTCGCTTCGGCGTGGCGGTCTTGCTGCCAGAAGTTGTGATACCGCACGTTCGTGCGGTACAGGCCCAGTTCCAGTTTGTGCTCGTCCCACTCCCGCCACCCGGCGTCGATCAGGATCTCGTCCAGCCAGCAGGTGAGGGCGTACCGGATGCCGAGGAACTCGCCGCCGGCCCCGCCGCGATCCGGGGCGAGCGAGTTGGTCGGGTCGTGGGCGGCGGTGCCCCACGGGGCGGGGGCGTTGGACGGTCCGAGCAGCGACTTGCACTTCGCCTGCTCCGGGCCGAGGGCCGGCCGCTGGCCGTTCCGCACCCGCTCCCGCAGGTCGAGGCCGTGCAACAACACCTGAAACGTTTGCTGGGCGAGGTCCGGCCGCATGTCACTCCCCTCGGTAGCCGGCATGATAGGCGCCCGACGGCGGGTCGCCAATCAACCCCCTACGGGGTATGCTGTTCGGCACGCGGCGGCGGACGAGTCGCGCTGCTTTTCCACCTCTCCCCGTTGGGGAGAGGTCGCCGAGGTGAGCGGAGCGAACCCGGCGGGTGAGGGGTGGTTGGAAAACAGGCCCCACAACCCGTTCGTGCTCCGCACTCACCGACCTCTCCCCAACGGGGAGAGGTGGGCGTGGTCGCACTCCCCTTGGCTTCACGGCTCCCAATGACTCCCAAACCGCTCCACTGGCACGAAGGCTTGTTCTTCCGTCCGCACCACTTGCAGGCGGCGGACCGGTACACCGCCCGGCAGGTGGACCAGAACGCCCGCTTCGCCCAGTGGTACGCCTGGGGCTACCGCACCTGCGACATCGACTCGCAGGCGCTCGCCGGCTTCCGCTTCGCCGTGCGGCAGCTCGAAGCCCGCTTCCGCGACGGCACGGTGGTGACCCTGCCCGACGACGCCCCGCTGCCCGAACGCGACCTGAAGCCGCTGTTCCAGGGGCGGTCGTCCCTCGACTTGTTTCTGGCGATCCCGGTGACGCGATCCGGACAGCCGAACGTCGCCGCCCCGGGCGTGACCAACCCCACCCGCTTCCGCACCGCCCGGTTGAAGATGCCGGACGAGAACACCGGGGTGGGCGAGCAGGAACTCACCTTCCGCACCCCGGACGTGCGAGTGCTGATCGGCGACGAGGACCGCTCCGGGTACGAGGTGCTCCCGCTCGCCCGGCTGAAACGGGCCGACCGCCCGGAAGCCACCCCCGAACTCGACAACACGTTCATCCCCCCGCTGCTGGCGTGCGACTGCTGGCCGACGCTTCAACACCAGATCATGCAGGACGTGTACGCCCGGCTGAACAAGAAGATCGAGGTGGTGGCCGCCCAGGTGACCTCCCGCGGCATCACGTTCGACTCGCACACCGCCGGCGACGCCCGGCGGATGCACCAACTCGACCGCATGAACGAGGGGTACGCCGTCCTCAGCCACGCCGCGTTCGTGCCCGGCATTCACCCGGTCGAGGCGTTCCGCGAACTGACCCGGCTGGTCGGCCAACTCTCCGTGTTCGGCCGCTCCGCCCGCCCGCCGGCCTTGCCCCGCTACGACCACGACGACCTGGGCACCGGCTTCTGGAAGCTGAAGCAGTACCTCGACGACCTGCTGAATCAGGTGGAAGACCCGGTGTACCAGGAGCGGCCGTTCATCGGCAGCGGGTTGCAGATGCGGGTGCAGCTCGAACCGCAGTGGCTCGAATCGGGCTGGCAGATGTTCCTCGGCGTGCGGTCGAACCTGACGCAGGACGAGTGCGCCAAGATGCTTCTCCGCCCCGAGCGGCTGGGCATGAAGATCGGCAGTTCGGACCGGGTGGAGACCATCTTCACGAAGGGGCAGGAGGGGCTGCGATTCACCCTCAAGCCGAACCCGCCGCGGGACCTGCCGGCCGCCCCGAACCTGACCTACTTCGAGGTGAGCCGCGACAGCAGCACGGGCGAGTGGGCGCAGGTGCAGAAGATGAAGACGCTGGCCGTGCGGATTCAGGAGCGGGACGTGATCGGCAGCATCGACGGCAACCAGGAACTGACCATCCGCACCGGGGCCCAGAGCACCACGTTCGCGTTCACGTTGTATCTGATGCCCGAGAAGCGGTGAGGTAAGGGGAAGGCCCCTCACCCGGTTCGGTTGCTCCGCAACCTGAACCGACCTCTCCCCAACGGGGAGAGGTGGGCGTCTCCGGTTCATTCGCTCAGGCGGAGAAACCCACCACCCCACCTCTCCCCGTTGGGGAGAGGTCGCCGGGGTGAGCGCAGCGACCCCGGCGGGTGAGGGGTTGTTGGCCCGACGCTCGAACCGTTCACAAGGAACCGGCGATGTCGAGCGCGTACTTCCACGAAGACGATTACTGCCAGGTCGAGGTGTTGCCGATCTCGAACCTGGCATACTGCCTTGCCGAGATGGGTCTGATCGACGACTTCGCAGCCGCCCATGCCGTACCGGGCGGGTTTACGGATCTGTACGTGCGGGGTGAAGCCCGCCAGCCCCTTTTGACATTTGGGATCACGCTCGCCGAACTCCAAGCGGCTCTCGACCCGGTGCTGCCGAAAGTCAGCCAAGTGTACACCGGGTACGGCTCCTATCAGGAGTTGTGTCCCTCGGTCGTCGCATGGGGGATTCCCAGAGGTGGAACACTCTTCGCCAGCCCCAACACGGAGAACATGATCGGACCAATCTGGCTCTTGTTCCACGCGATTCCACCAGAACAACTCGACTTGTGGCGGCGGGTGTTTCGCTCCTTGCCCCGGTCTGACGACCTCCTGATCGCCGATTGGAGTGCGAGGAAAGTCGTACCGCTGGCGGATGAGTCGGCACTCGTGGCCTATTTGGACGACGACGACGAATAGCCGTCGTGCCCCGTAAACTACCCGCCACCGTCACGCTTCCCGGTGGCTCATGCGCCTGTCCGTCGTTGGCCTCATCACCCGCAAAGAGACCCGCGACCTGTTGCGGGATCAGCGGACCGTCACGCTCATCTTCCTCGCCCCGTTGCTGCTCTACCCCCTGTTCGGCCTGACCGCGTGGGCGATCACCACCGAGTTGGTCGATAAGCCGTCGGTCATCGGGGTGGTGAACGCCGACGACGCGGTCATGCCGAAAGCGGAGATGCCGTTCCCCCCGCTGTTCAACGACGCCGGGGATCGGTTCGCTGACGGGCTGGTGAAAAAGGAAGCCGCGGTGCCGCCGACGATCGTGAACCTCCCCCCCGACACCGACCCGGACGAGGCGTTCAAGTCGAAGAAAGCCCACGCGATACTGTTCGTGCCGCCGAACTTCGCCGCCGATCTGGAAGCCGGCAAGCGGCCGCAGTTGAAGCTGGTGGAGCAGGAGGGGAGCGAGAAGTCGAAGGTGGCTGTGCGGGCGGCGAGCGCCGCCGTCGAGAAGTGGCAGGAGAAGGCGCGGGCGGTGCGGTTCCAGCGGGACGGCAAGCCGGCGGACTACGACAAACTCATCTCCGTGGACGACCCGAGCAAGAAGACGAAGGGGGAACAGGCGGCCCGCGACATGTTCGCCCGCACCTTCCCGCTCTTGCTGGTCATGTGGCTGGTGGCCGGGTCGATCCAGCCGGCGGTGGACCTGACCGCCGGCGAGAAGGAACGCGGCACGATGGAGACGCTCCTCATCTCGCCGGCCGAGCGGAGCGAGATCGTGCTGGGCAAGTTCTTCGCGGTCACGTTCTTCGGGTTCAGTTCGGTGGTGTGGAACGTTGTCTGCCTGACCGTCGCGGCGGTGGTGGGCGAGCGGCTGATGGGCGTGCCCATCGTGAACCTGCCGGGGATGTTCGGGTGCGTGGTGCTGGGCGTGCCCATCGCCATGCTGTTCAGCGCGGTCAGTTTGGCCCTCGGCGTGTTCGCCCGCAGCACGAAGGAGGGCCAATACTACCTCGTGCCGCTCATGCTCGTCACCATGCCGTTGGCCTTCTGGAGCTTCATCCCGACGACCGAACTGACCCCCGCCACGGCGGTCATCCCGATCACCGGCGGGATGCTGCTGCAACAGAAGATGCTGGCGGTGAACGGCGAACCGGTGCAGTGGTGGTACTTCCCGCTCGTGCTCGGCTCGCTGGCGGTGTACGTGTCGGTCGCCCTGGCCGCGGCGTGGTGGCAGTTCACCCGCGAGGCGGTGCTGTTCCGCGAGATGGGGTCGGCCAAACGCGGCGGCCTGTTCGGAAAGAGGAAGTGAGCCGACCCCGCCAGGGGTCGGGTGGGTGGCTGACCCGACCCCTGGCCGGGTCGGCTCTCGGCTCACCGTGTCGGCGATTCGCCTTGACACGTTCCGGAGAAGCCGGGTTCCATAACTTATCTTTTCCGGTTTCACTCCCGCGGGGCGACTGACTGATGGGCGAGTTCTTTCAGAAGGTGTGGCACGTCGTCAGCACCATCGTCTGGTACATCTTCGTTGATCCGAAGGAGATGCGGATCGGCCCGGACGGGGTGGAGGAGAAAGTCACCAAGTTCGACAAGTGGGCCGAGGTGCTCGGCGAGAAGGACGTGTTCTGGGCCGTCGTGGTCGCGCTGGCGGTCATCATCTTCTCCGAAACGGGGTTGCTCGTCGGCTTCTTCCTGCCGGGCGATTCGCTGCTCGTCACGGTGGGCATCGTCGCACGCGGGTTGGCCGACCACGCCGCCGAGCAGGGCGTCGAAAGCCCGTGGAACATCTGGGTGATGATGGGCGTGCTGATCGCCGCGGCGATCATCGGCGACACGGTCGGGTACTGGTTCGGGGCGAAGGCCGGGCCGGCCCTGTTCAACCGCCCGAACTCGCGGTGGTTCAAGCGGGATCACCTGCTAGCGGCGAAGGCGTTCTTCGAGAAGCACGGCGGGAAGGCGATCATCCTGGCCCGGTTCATGCCGTTCGCCCGCACGTTCGTTCCGGTGGTGGCCGGGGCGGCGAAGATGAACTACCGCTGGTTCTTCACCTACAACGTGATCGGCGGGGTGCTGTGGATCGCCAGCATGCTGCTGTTCGGGTACACGGCCAAGGATTGGCTGGAAGGGACCATCCGGCAGTTCGTGCCGGATTTCGACCTACGGAAGAACATGGAAGCCCTGGCGGTCGTCATCATCGTGTTGAGTCTGACGCCGATGTTCGTCCACTACCTGATCGAGCGGCGGCGGAAGAAGAAGCTGGCGGCAGCACAACCGGCGGCGCCGGCCCCGACGCCGTGACCACGATGGAGCGGGGTATTGGCACCCTCTCCCCGTGAGGGAGAGGGTCGGACGGGGCGCTTCGCCCCGGACGGGGAGAGGGGTGCTTCGCCCTTCACATCACCACCGCCACCGCCGCCACCGCCATCATCGACGAGTTCGATCGTGATGGGGGTCGCGGCGAACTCGCTGAGTGCCTGCTCGACGGCCGCACGGTGTTGCTCACACTTGCCACGATGCACGCCGTTTGGAACTGACAGCGTGACGACCCCATCG
>JANNDF010000331.1:0-1200 GCA_031387445.1 Planctomycetia bacterium | reverse complement strand
AGCCCGGTCATCGCCGCCGTCGTGCCGAAGAAGCCCAGGACGGCGGTCCCCTGCGTGCCGCGATACCTCGACTTCCGCCCGAACACGTTGTCGGCGGCGATGCGGCCCTGACGGTTGGCAGGACCGGCGAGCGGCACCTGGGTACGCTCGCCGGTGCCGAACTCGGTCGTCTCGATCACGTCCCCGACCGCGCAGATGTCCGGGTCGGTGGTCTGGAGGTACTCGTTGACGCGGATGCCGCCGCGCGGCCCGACTTCGAGTCCGGCCTGGACCGCAAGCGTGTTCTCGGGTCGCACGCCCACGCCCAAAACCACCAGTTGGGCGGTGCGGGTGACGCCGGACGTGAGTGTGACCGCCATACCGTCCGGGCCGGGGTTGATGGCCTCGGCGGTCTGCCCGAGCAACACCTCGACGCCCCGCTCATCAAGTGCTGCCAGCAGCGGTGTCGTCATCTCCGCGTCGAACGGGGGCAGCACCTGCCGGTTGCGGTCGAGGACCGTCGTGGCGATGCCCCGGTAGACGAAGTTCTCGGCCAACTCCAGGCCGATGAACCCGGCCCCGACGATGACGGCCTGTTTGGTGCCGTTGTCCACCAGCGCCTTGATGCGGTCGGTGTCGGCGAGGTTGCGGAGGGTGTACACGTTGGGGAGGTCCGCGCCGGGCGTGGGCGGGCGGATCGGGGCGGCACCGGGGGCGAGGATGAGCTTGTCGTAACTTTCCTCGTAGACCCGCCCGGAGTTCAGGTCGCGGACGCGGACGGTCTTCTTCCGCCGGTCGATGGCCTCGACCTCGCTGCGCGTCCGCACGTCGAGCCGGAACCGTTCGCGGAGCCGCTCGGGGGTGGTGACGAGCAGCTTGTCCCGCTGCGGAATCACGTCGCCGATGTGGTAGGGGAGGCCGCAGTTGGCGAACGACACGTCGGGGCCGCGCTCGATCAGCAGGATCTCGGCGTCCTCCGACAGGCGGCGGGCGCGGGCCGCAGCCGACGCTCCCCCGGCCACACCGCCGACGATGATGAGTTTCATGACGATTCCATTCCATTCAGAAAGGCCGGCTTCGCGCCAGCGGGTATGGTTCCCGTCCTTGGCCCGAAGCGGGACAGGGTCACTTGCCGGCGGGGGCGAACCCGGCCTTGAGCAAGTCGGCGTAGCCGGGCTTCAGGGGCCGCACGTCATAGCCGAGCTTCTTGAGTTCGTCCGC
>JANNDF010000246.1:0-11905 GCA_031387445.1 Planctomycetia bacterium | reverse complement strand
GCTAACTGTGCTATGATGGGGCGGGTCATTTGGGGTGAATGTGGGTGTGTTGTTGGTGCCGCCTGCCGGGCGGCACTGGTTGGCATTCGCGTGCCGCCCGGCAGGCGGCACCTACTGAGGTCACTTCTTCGGCTTGTCGGCCAGTTTCAGGTCGTAGGTGATGAGGGTGCCGTCGCGGTCCACCTGCACCTTGATCGTCTCGCCCACCTTGTACGACGGCAGCATCAGCCGCAAGTCGTCGGGCGACTTGACGCCGTTCCCGTTGAACTTGACGATCACGTCACCCGCTTCCAACCCGGCTTTCTCGGCCGCGCCCTTGCCCCCGCTCACCTCCGACAGCTCTTCGATCTTGGCCCCGGTCACCTTCGCCTTGTCGTCGAACACCACGTTCAACCCCACCTTGACGGCCGCATCGCGGTCGGTCGCCCGGCGGAAGTAGAGGATGTCGCCGCGGGCCATGCGGTCCCACTCGTCCTTGAACTTCTCCAGCGGCACGTGCCGGTTCTGGTCGAGGGTGTCGCCGATCTCGCTGTGAATGCCCACCACCTTGCCGTCCAGGGTGAACAGCGGGCCGCCGCTGTCGCCGCCCACCAGGGTGGCGTCGGTACACAGCAGGTCGTTGCGGCGGAAGGCCGACCCGGCCTTGTCGTAGCTGACGAACCGCCCGGTGCGGACGGGCGGCGGGCGGTCCCGCTTCGGCCCGCCGGGGTGCCCCAGGCTGACGATCCACTGCCCCTTCTTCAGGTCGTTCGCCGTCCCCACCTCGGAGAACGGCCACTTGCCGTCCTTCGCGCCGGGGTAGTCTTTCGGCGCGGGGTCGGTGATCTTGGCCATGCCGCTGTCGTTCAGCGTGTTCAGGCCGAGCGAAATGCCCTTCACGATTCGGCCGTCCGGCAGGGAGAACACCACCGTCTCCCGCGGCTTGCCGATGACGTGGGCGGCGGTCAGCACCAGCCCGTCCGCGCTCACGATGACGCCACTGCCGGCGCTGCCGCCGCCGTCCCCGCCGAGCAGCAAGGCGACGGTGGTGGGCAGGGCCTTCTCGTACACGCCCTTCACTTTCGTCTGAAGGGCCTTCAACTCGTCCACCGTTTCCGGCGAAGTGACGCGGGTGACATCCCAGGCGGCCGCGGTGGTGGGGACGGAAGTCTGTTTGTCGGGCGTGGCCGGCGGGTCGGCTGCCACCACGGGGGCGACGAGTGCCCCCGACAGCCCGAGTGCCAACAGGCGTAGTCTCATCGGTGTGAAACTCCCTCTCAGCGGGGGGCGACCGGGGCGCAGCGTGAACCCCGTCGGCTTCCCGTGTTCTTCATAAGGTGCCGCGCCGAACGCCCGGACGCAAGCGCCGAACGCCTCGTGAGAGCGTTTTCACTCCCGCGGCGGCTCACCCAATCGTATACAACGATGCGGCCGACGAGATGGGGTCGAACGGGCGGAAAGAACCGCCCGCCGGCTTACGCTATAATCGCGGCATCCGCCCCGAGCGCCACGCGATGAGCATCGTCAAGTGCCCGAACCCGAGCTGCCCGTTCCAATTCGATGCCTCCCTCGTGCCGCCGGGGGCGGTCATCGCCTGCCCGCAGTGCCGGCTGCAATTCCAATTGCCACAGGTGGCGGCCGCACCCCCGCCGGCGGCCGCCGAACCGGAGGTGCTCGACGCCGACGCCCTGCCGACCGATACGACACCCGCACGCGGTGAACGCCGCCGCGACCGCGACAAGGGCGACGCGGACGGCAAGGGTGGTCGAGGTCGGCGGTCGCGAGACGATGACGCCCCCCCGCGGAAGAAGGGCAGCATGGCGCTCATCCTCGTCGTCGTGGCGGTCGGGGTCGCGCTCATCTGCTGTGGCGGCGGGGCCGGCCTGATGATGTTGATCGCCTCCTTGCAGAAGAAGCCGTCGAACACCAGCCCGTACACCTACCCCGACTACGCACTCTCGTACAGCGGGCCGGGCGAGGGGTGGGAGGAGGACAAGGAGACGCAGAACCAGTGGAAGTTCCGGCTGGCCGGGTTCAAGAGCAAGTCGCCGGAGGGGTACATCGCCGTGCAGGTGATGAAGACCGAAGGGGAGGCGGGCAAGGGGGATTTACTCCCGGCGGCGGTGGCGGCGCTCAAGGACAAGTTCGACGACCTGGACGAGAAGTTGACCCCGACCGAGGCCAAACTGCTCGGCGCCACAGCCGAAAAGTACGAGTTCACCGGGGTGTATAAAACGACCGACACGGGCTGCCGCGGGGAGGTGTACGCGGTCGCCGTGCGCAACCTGAAGGTGTGGGTGTACTGCTGGGCGGAGCGGGACAAGTTCGGCGACCTGGCGCCGGCGTTCGAGGGCTTCCGGGCGGGGATGAAGCTGGAAACCAAAGCGAACGAGACGAAGATTCAGCGACAGGTGACCCCGTTCCGCACGAACTCCGGGCTGTACACCCTGACCGACACCGAAGGCCTCTGGAAGAAGCAAGAGGACCCCACCCGCCAGGACGCCGCCGCCGACCTGTGGCTGGCCGGGTTCAAGCGGGACGCCGCGAGCGGGCAGTTGAAAACGAAACCGACGGCCGACCTGGTGGTGGCGACCATCGAGCCGAAGGGGGACGCCAAGACACAGGCGAAGGCACACATCCTGGAGCAGTTCGCCGACGGGGCAGCAACGAACGTGCAGGACGGCGACCCGGTCGGCGAGACGCCGTCGAGCGGGGCGGTGGCGGCCTCCGACTCGGTGATGCGAATGACCATGAAGTACCCCGGTGCCGACCGAAGCATCGAGAAGATGATGGTGTACAGCGTGATTGATACCGGCGGCAAACGGGTGGTCGCCTACGGCTGGTGCCAACTCGGTGAGTCGAACTACTGGGAACAGCGGCTGATGCTGCTCGTGGGCACGCTCAAGCCGCTGAAGTAGGTCGGGGCGACCGCCCTGTTGGAGTTCACGCTTCAGCGTGACGCTTGGCACCAATCACGCCAAAGCGTGAACTCCAAAACCGCGGCACTGATTGCCAGCCGGTCCACGACGACCGTTTCTCCAGCCGGTGCAGCGCCGGCCCGCAGGTCGGGCAGCGGAACAGCTTGACCGGGTTGCCGACCGCCTTCCACCGGACGCCGCCGGCGTCCCACACGTTCGACTCGTTCCCGCACTTCTGGCAGGTGATCGCCCACGCCCGCGACTCCGCCTCCATCGCCGCCGCCCACCGCTTCGGGAGGCAAGTCGTGATGACCATCTGAACCCACGTCATGTGCCGCCTCCGTGTGGTGTGCGGTAGGCCGCGTGCCCGTAGTATTTCGGCCCGTCGTCGAGCCGCACGTGCAGCCACGGCACCCCGGCACCGGCCGTACTCAGCCACACCGGGTGTTCACCCACCCTCTCTTGCATCGCGTCCCCGACTGCCCGCCAGAGGGCATCCCGTTGCGCTTCGGGGGCGTGCCGCACGAACGCCGCCAAGTGGCCGTAAGCGGAGTGGTCGGCCACGGCACACGGCACGACCAGCACTGCGTCCCCGCCCAGATTCGGAAACATGACGACAGGCGCGGTGGCGTCGTCGAGGTAGTCGGCGAAGGCGGATGGGTCCGCTCGTCGTGCGAGACCGGGGCTGTCGAGGAGCGCGCACTCGAACGCCAACGGCATGGCGTCGGCGGTGACACCGGGCGTTTCCCACCGGAACGCGGTGAACGGGCTGTCGGCCAGGAGGGCGTTAAAGAACGAGCGGAACGCGGAGTCGGTTCGCCAGCCGGCGATCACTTCGGCGAACGTGGCGGGTCGGGAGTCGATGCCGAACGCGACCCGCCACCCGCGGCCGGCAGGTAGGTCCACGCGACGAACACTCCACATGACTTGCCCTCTTATCCGGCTATGGCCGCGTACATCATCACGCCCAGGATGGTTGCGGCGACCGCGCTCAGCACCAGTGTGACCGCCCCGGCGATCCGCGTGGCCTTGATCTGCCACCACATGACCAGCCCGCTCAGCCCCCAGAACACCATTACCACCGCCATCACGTCCACGATCACCGCCCACCCCCAGCGGGCGTTCGGCTCGCTGGGGTAGCCGTGGGCGGTGTGCAGCCGCAACAGGAACTGCCGCCAGTTCGGGCCGGTGGGGGCTTCCGGCAGCACGCCGCTCACACTGCCGCTGGTGGCGTTGTACGTCGCCGTCCACGTCTGGCCGTCGGCTTCGATGGGGAACACCAGATCGGGCACCGACGTGACGACGATGTCGGTCGCAGTGAATCCGGTGCGGTCGAGGATGACGGGCACGCTCGCCTTCACCCGCTCGGGCAGCGGGTCGGCCAGCTTCACCACCTCGGCGCGGGACGGCCGCTCGCCTTCACGCGGCGGGCCACCGCGTCCGCCACGCCCGGCGGTCGGGGCAGCGCCGACGGCGAACGGCGCTTTCACCGGCTCGACCTTCGGCTTGTCCGGCGTGCTCCGCACCGTGCCGCCGCCGTTCTTCACGTCCACCAGCAAGCTGATCGTCCGGCCGTCGGTCTTCGCGGTGGCGAAGGCGAACTCGCGGTTGTACTTCACCTCACCGCCGCCGAGCGTGTACGGCACCGCCGGCTTTTGCGTCTCATTCAACTTGGCCACCACCAGTTCGGCCTGCTCTCGCGGGCTGGGCACACTTTCGAGCGGGGTGCCGGCGGTCGTCTCTTTGCCGAAGTTCACCGTCGGGTTGTCGCTGAACGCCGTCGGGTGGTTGAACAGAAATGCGGTGATGCCGTACAGGATGGCCCACGGCAACAGGAACAGGCCGAGGAACAGGTGCCCGCGGCGGACCAGGTGAACGGACTGTTTGAGCAGTGGCCGACGAGTCGGGAGGGTGACGGGCTGAGCGACGGGTTCGGCGACGGAGGACATGCGGACTCGGTGGGTGGGGGAAGAAAACTGGTTTGCCGCGAGGCACCGCCGAGCGTGTGACGCCTCACGCGCTCGCAAGCTCGCGGCGATGATCGTTTCGCGATCACTTCTTCGCCGGGGCGTCGGCCACCAGCGTGGCGTAGTGCGTCACCTGCTCATACTTCTTACCGTCGTGCTCACCGGCCTTCGTTTCCAGGTGTTTCAGCGAAGCGGAGTACCGGCCGGGGGCGTCGAACGCCGCGGTGAACCCGTCCTTGTCCGTCTTCACCTTCTCCTTCTTGCCGTCCGGCAGCGTCACGCTCCCCTCGGCGTCGGCGGTCGGCTTCCCGCCCACCAGGAACTGGAACTTCACCTTCCCGCCGTCAGCAACCGGCACGATCTCGGCGACGGCCTTCTCGCCGGCGGTCGCGTCCTTGCCGGTCGCCCCACCCAGCACCGCCTTCGGGTGGTACACCAGCAACGCCGGCTTCTCGCCCTTCCCGTACAGCCCGTAGGTGACACTGCCGTACACCAGTTTCGTGTCGGCCGGCAGGGTGGCGCTGAGCGCGTGCTTCTCGGTCTTGTGCTCGACGGCGGTCGCCTTGCCGCCGGTCACGGCGTGCAGTTTCAGCCCGGCGATCTTCTCGATGGGCACGTTCTCGTCCGGCTCCAGGTCGTCGCTGAACACGACGGTGACGGACTTGGCGTCTTTCGCCGGCACCACCATCACCATGTGGGCCGAGGCGGTCAGCGCGGCGAGGGCTAGGGCGACAGCGGACTGTAGGAAGCGGGTCATGAGAGGTCTCCGAAGGGGTTTGGGTCTCGAGGATCTATTCAGACAGGACACGGATGATGAAGATGAAAGCAGGGATGAAGAGGATCCGAGAAAAGCACGTCCCGTTCTGATCCTCTTCATCCCTGCCTTGATCCTCTTCATCCGTGTTCCGCTCTGTTGAAGGTATTCCGTCGGCGAAGTCGTTCACTTCTTCTCTTCGCTCACCGGCTCGCCTTTGGCGGCCAGCTTGATGACTTCCACGTCGGCCACGTTGCCGCCGCCGCCGGCACCGCCGAGCAGGATGACGCTGTCCGACCCGTGGGCAATCAGCCGCGCCACATGCCGGGTGGCGGTCGCTTCGCCCACCTTCTCCCAGGCGTCGCCGGCGTCAGTCAGGCGGTACACCGGGCCGGCGTTCGTGTTCACCACCAACTTGCCGTTCGCCACCCCGGCGGCGGGCGAGAACGCCACCCGGTCGTCGCCCGGCAGTTTCGGCCCGGTCGTCCACTTGCCGGTCGCCACGTCGAGGATGTCCACGCGGCGGTCGCCGGCGTTCTCGCCCAGCCCGGCGATCACATACACCTTCGTGCTCACCGCCGCGGCGGTGAGTGCCCGCCGCTTGAACGGCTGCGGCACGCTCTGCCACTTCGCTTCCTTCGCCTTCAAATCCAGCGTCAGGGAAGTGTCGTGCCACGTCGTCTTCGCATCCTTCCCCTTCTGCTCCCACCCGCCGACCACCACCAGCGTGTCGTTCGCCACGACCACGTCGTGCGACGACCGGCCGGCGGGCAGGTCGGGCAACGGTTCCCACTTGCCGGACTTCGGGTCGTACACCGCACAGGCGGCGGTCGAGTGCGTGTCGCTCGGCGTGCCCGGTTCGTTTTTCGGGGTCATCCCGCCGACGCGGTACACCTTCCCGCCGTGGCTGGCGAGGTTCATCCCTTGCAGGATCGGCCCCCCGCTCAACTCCTCCCACTTGGTGCCGCCGTCGAGTTTCAGACGGTGGAAGGTGCCGAGTACCGACTGCGTGTCGTAGGTGTGCGTTTTGCCCGCGTGCCCGCCGTAGACGTACAGGTAGCCGTCGCAGGCGATGGCCCCGTGGCTGGCCACCGGTTTCGGCATGGGAGGAAGGTCGGCGCCAAGGGCTGGTGCCGCGAGCAGGAGCAGGGGGAGCAGGTGTTTCATGAGTGGTGTGTGTGAGTGGGGTGTCGGGGAACAGATCAGTTCGCAATCACTTCGCCGCCGTCGCGGGTGCCCATGGCGTTGTACGCGGCCACCGGCGTGCTGTTGCTCAGGAACCGCACGCTGCCGTCGGCGAACACGAAGTTCGCCCCGCCGGTGTGGTCGCTGCGGAACGCGCCCAGGCGGGCGGTGCGGTCGGCCGCGGTGCCGGTGATCGTGTTCAGGTGAACGCCGGTGCTGCCGAAGCTGTAGCTGGCGTACCCCCACACCCACTGCGTGTTCCCGCCGCGGATCGAGCCGACGTACGCGCCGCTGGTGAACGAGTAGTCCTTCAACTGGAAACCCATCTCGCCGGCCATGATGGTGCTGCTGGTGCCGTCGGCAATGCCCACCATCCGCACCCCCTGCTGACCCGTCGCCCCGCCGCCGCCCCCGCCGATCAGCCGCACGAACACGCCGTTGTCCGCCGACGGGTTGCCGCTCGCGCCGGGGGCGTAGAACGGGTTCGGCTGGTTGCCGATGCACACCGCGTAGCTGGCGTAGCCGGGGAACGCGGCCGGCACCGGCGGGGGCGGCATACTCGGGCAGCGGAACGTCTTCAGCTCGCTCGCGCCCAGGCCGGCGTTCGTAAACCCGTCGCCGTCGGCGTCGGTGGTGTCGGTCGGCTGCAGGGCGGTGTTGTACCGCCGGCCGATGTTCTCCTGCTCGACGTAGGGCAGCAGGGAGGTGAAGGCCGACCCGAACGCCGCAGTGTTCGCGGTCGGGAACCGCTCGTTCGCGTCGTGGTAGGTGTGGGCGGCCAGCCCGATCTGCTTCAGGTTGTTCTGGCAGCTCATGCGGGCGGCGGCTTCGCGGACCTTTTGCACGGCCGGCAGCAGAAGCCCGATCAGAATGGCGATGATCGCAATCACCACCAAGAGTTCGATGAGCGTGAAGGCACTTCGGCGAGACATGGAGGGAGTCTCCAGGTGGGGTGGGTCAGTTCAGGCGGTCGGGATCGGCTTCTGTAGCCGGGGTCTGTGACCCCGGACCCGATCGGCCTCAGAGAGGCCGGCTACAACAAGTCGTTCGGGGTCAGTTCAGGCGGAGGGAGGACACGAGGACGACGACAACGGCGAGTAGCACCGGAACAGCGGTGACAGTCGCACAATACCAGTGCGGATTCAGTGCGTTCTGCTCGACGGTACGAGGCATATTCATGGCCCTCCGACGGGCTGCTTGCTCTTGTTGAGACAGAGTGTCAACAGCACGGCCTCAATCTAGCAGTGACTGGGTGCGAGTCAACGGAATTTGAACCAAATCACTGCGCATTTCCACGGAATGACTTTCCGCCCGCCGGATGGCTGTCCTAAACCCCGTGCGATCCATTAGTTGATTGGGAATCGTCGCTGACCACCACTGAGCTTCGCCATGAAAGCCGTACAGTTCGACCGCCCAGGCCTGCCGGCCGATGCCCTCACAATCCGTGAAATCACTACCCCCACGGCCGGCCCCGGCGAAGTGCTGGTGCGAATGACGGCCAGTCCGGTGAACCCGTCCGACCTGCTCTACATCAGCGGCAACTACACGATGCAGCCCGACAGTTACCCCGCAACGCCTGGGTTCGAGGGCGTGGGCGTGGTGGAAGCGGCCGGCGGCGGACTCCTCGGCATGTTGCGGAAGGGCAAGCGGGTGGCGGTGCTCGGCTCGCGGACTGGCTGCTGGGCCGAGTACGCCGTCTGTCCCGCCCGGCAGGTGTTCCCGGTACCGTCCGACATCCCCGACGAGCAGGCCGCAGGGCTGTTCGTCAACCCGCTCACAGCCGTCGTGCTCACGCGGGAGGTGTTGGCGGTGCCGCCCGGTGCGTGGCTGCTGCAATCGGCCGCCGGCAGCGCGCTGGGCAAGATGGTGATCGCCATCGGGAAGAAGCACGGGTTCAAAACGGTGAACGTCGTCCGCCGGCGCGAGCAAGTGGACGAGTTGAAGCGGCTCGGTGCCGACGCGGTGATCGTAGAAGGCGACGGCCCGATCCCGGAGCAGGTGGCGAAGGTGACGGGCGGCGGAGTGAGCTACGCGCTCGACCCGGTGGGCGGGGCGACCGGCACGGGCGTGGTGAAGAGTCTGGCGGCAGGTGGGAAGGCGGTGCTGTACGGGCTGCTGAGCGGCGAGCCGGTGAGCGTGGACTCGCGGTTCATGATTACCGGCTCGAAGGTGGTGCAGGGCTTCTGGCTGGCGGACTGGGTCCGCAAGCAGGGCGTGATGAAGATGCTCGGGCTGATCGGCGAGGTGAAGGGGTTGGTGCGAACCGGTGTCATCAAAGCCGACATCGCCGCGACGTATGGGTTGGACCAAATCAAGGACGCCGTGACCCACGCCGCGAAAGATGCGAAAGGCGGCAAGGTGCTGGTGAAGATGTAGGGCGGGCCACTCTTACCTCTCCCCTGCGGAGCGGGGGAGAGGTGGGCCGCGGGCACCTTCGACTGCGTCGTGCCTCGATGAAGCCGCCCGCCGCTCACAACATCGCCAGCGCATTCCCCCGCGTCTTGAGGGGGAACGTCACCCGCTGGCCGCCGTTGCGGTGCGACTCGAACACCGCACAGATCATCTCCACCGTCGTCGCCCCGGCGATGCCGTCGCACAGCGGGGCGCGGTTCTCCTTCATCGCGGCCAGTAGGTCGCGGCCGGCGATCAGGTGACTCGCCACGTCGGCCCCGGTCGTTGCCACCGGCTCCGGCTTGCCCACGCCCCCGCTCGTGATCGTCACCCACGTCCGCGGCTCCTTGGTCGGCGTGAACGGGTTGCCTTCGATCAGGTGGGCCAGCGGTTCGCGGTCGGTGCGGAGGTCGATCACCCCCTTCGTGCCGATCACTTGCAGCCCGAACCCCGCCCCCTTCGCGTCCGGGTTCACGGTCGAGTCGAAGAAGAACGGGTACCCGCGGTCCATCTCGAAGCGGGCGTGAACCTCGTCGCCGGCCAGCGGGCCGACGCCTTCCGCCCCGTCCTTCACATCCGCCTTCACCACCGGCTTGCCCTTCAGCAGCACGCTCGCCGCACACGCCGTCGGCTTGCCGCCGATCACGGTCGCCAGGTTCGCCACATGCGAGCCGAGCACCCACAAGTCGAGCGACCCGCCGCGGGCGTCTTCCTTCCCCCGCCCGCGAACCTCGATCACCTTGCCGATGGCCCCGTCGGCGATCAGCTTCAGCACCGCCGTCATCGCCGGGTGGTACGGGTTGCGGTGGGCGACGGCGACCTTCACCTTCTTCTTGTCGGCGGCGGCCAGGATGGCATCCGCCTCGGCGGGCGTGCGGCAGAACGGCTTCTCGACGTAGACGCCCTCCGCCCCGGCGTCGATGGCGGCGAGAATCATGTCGTGGTGCTGGTCGAGGAACCGCGGGCAGACGGCCACCACCTGCGGGGCGGTCGCCTTCAGCATCGCCTTGTAGTCGTCGAACCCGGTGTCGAGTTTCAGCTTCTTCTTCGCAGCCGCGAGACCCGCAGCGTCGGCATCGGCCACGCCGACGATCTCGGTTTCGGGCAGCTTCAGCCACATGACATCCAGGCCGTGCCCGTAGTCGCCCCGCTTGGTGTGGCCGATCACACCGACGCGGACTTTCTTGGCGGGCGGGTCGGCGGCGAAAGCGACGGACGAGGCGACGACGGACGCGGCGAGGAACTGACGGCGGTGCATGGGAGAGACTCCGGGGGAGTGCGGTGAGCGTACCGGGGCGAATCATTGCCCGCAAGCGGTCGCCCATTGCCGCCCCCCGCGGCCCGCCTACATTTCGCCCGTGGCCTTCCCTCCCCTCACCTCCGGGTGTCTCATGCGCCGTCTGCTCGCGGTCGCGGTGGTCGTCCTGTCCGCCGCCCCGCTCTTCGCACAGCCCAAAGACTTCTTCTTCCAGCCGAACGACCGCATCGTCTTCCTCGGCGACAGCATCACCGAGCAGTACCAGTACAGCAGCTACATGGAGCTGTACCTGACCACGCGGTTCCCGAAGGGCAACTTCGTGTTCATCAACGCGGGCATCAGCGGCGACACCGCGAACGGCGGGGCGAGCCGCTTTCAGAGCCATGTGCTGGACGAGAAGCCGACGGCCGTCACCATCAACTTCGGCATGAACGACGGCGGGTACGGCAAGTTCAACGAAGGTGGGAACAAGGTGTTCCGCGAGAAGACCGAGGCGATGCTGAAGGCGGCGAAGGACGCGAAGGTGCGTGTGGCCGTGTGCAGCCCGAACGCGGTGGACCCGCGGGTGAAGTCGAACGGGGCCGAGTACTTCGAGACGCAGAAGCAGTTCTACGCCCCGCTCAAGGACATCGCCACCAAGTACGAGATGCCGTTCGCCGACCAGTACGGCGTGACTCGGGCGGCGATTGAAGCGATGACGAAGGACGACCCGAAGGCGCAAAAGGCGAAGCCGTTCGGCGACGGGTTCCACACCTCGCCCCCCGGTGCCATGCTCATGGCCCACGCGATTCTCACGCAACTGAAAGCCCCGGCGACCGTCAGCCAGGCGTACTTCCTGACCGGTGACACGAAGGGCAAGGTGGCCGGCCCCGTCAGGTGCAAGATCGAGGACGTGACCGGCACCGGCACGTCACTCAGCTTCACCCGCACCGACGACGCCCTCCCGCTGCCCATCCAGAAAGACTGGCGGTCGATGCTGCCGTACATGAACGAGCTGAAAGACCTGAACGTGTACGGGCTGAACATCGCCGGGCTGGAGGAAGGGAAGTACGACGTGACGTGCGACGGGGTGACGGTGGGCACGTACACGGCGAAGGAGCTGGCCGCCGGGGTGAACCTGGGCAACGCCGAGGCCGGCCCGCTCTTCGACCAGGGGACGAAGGTGCTGAACGCCATCAACAAGAAGAACGAGATCGCTCACCAGCGGTTCCGCGGGGTGGTGATGTCGAACGTGAACCTGCCCGACTGGGTGAGCAAAGAGACGCGGGAGGCGGTTGCGAAGGAGAAGGCGGCGGAACTGGCCAAGCGGACGGCGAAGATCGACGAGGAGCAGAAGAAGGTGTACGACCTGGCCCAGCCGAAGCCGCACAAGTGGGAGATCAAGGTGGCGAAGTGAAGTCCCTGGAACCGCCGGGGGGAACCCGCCCGGGGGTGTGGGCCCACCCCGGGGGGG